>NZ_PSVQ01000020.1:0-58685 GCF_002932395.1 Rathayibacter sp. AY1D9 | reverse complement strand
GCTGGAGGGAGAGCTCCGCGAGGACGGAGGCGGCCAGGACGGTGTCGAGAGCGCCCGACGAAGCCGCGGGCCGCCCGTCGCTCTCCTCCTCCTGCTGCGGCGGAGCGACGGGCGGCCCGCGGCTTCGTCGGGCGCTCTCGACACCGTCCTGGCCGCCTCCGTCCTCGCGGAGCTCTCCCTCCAGCGGCGCGTCGAGGTGGACGCCGGAGTCGTCGCCCTCGGGCCGGAGCGGTCGGCGCTCGGGGACGCCGTGCTCGACGGGGCACTCGGGTGGATCGCAGCGGAGCGAGCACCGCGCAGCGTCTCCTGGTGGATCGCCCGCCTCACGCGGAGGGAGCTGCATGCCGCCCTCCTCGAGCGGGTCGCCGCCGTGGAGCCGGCGGAGGACGAGCGGCTGCGGATCCGGGTCGCCGAGGTCCTCGCGGCTCGGACGGCGCCCCTTCCGTCGGACGCGGCGCTCATCGGCCTGCTCGACGCGGCCGGAGCGCTCTCGCCGAGGCCCGGCATCCCGGACCGGCAGGCGATCCGGTCGCTCGCGGCGCAGCACTGGGCAGGGCCGGCGGCCGCCGCCGTCCTCGCGGGAACCGCCGCGAGCGTCACGGGAGCCGCGGTGATCGCCGCGACGACGACGGTCACGATCACCGGCATGTGATCCGACGCGTGCGACTCGCTGAAGCCGCGCGCCCCTATTCCGCCGGGTAGTCGGGCGCGACGAAGACGCAGAACGGGTGGCCGGCCGGATCGGCGAGGACGTGGAGCGCCTCCTCCGGGTCCTCGCTCCTGTCCTCGATCAGCTCGGCGCCGAGGGTGAGCGCCCGGGTCTTCTGCCGGTCGAGCTCGTCGGCGTCCGCGACCATGAAGTCGAGGTGCAGCTGCTGCGGGACGGGCCCCTCCGGCCAGGTCGCGCGCGGCAGGGCGGCCACCCGCTGGAAGGTGAGCTTCGCGCCGTCGGCGGTGACGATCGCGACCCACTCCGCCTCGTCGTCCGAGCCGTCCGCGGGCGGCTCGTCGCCGGGGCGGTACTCGCCGCCGAGCAGGGCGAGGTAGAAGGCGGAGAGGGCGCGAGCGTCCTCCGTGTCGAGGACGACCTGGCGCAGGCGCATGCGGGCAGGGTACCGCCGGACGGCACCGGAGAGGGATGACGTGCTGTGCGGGACGGCTGCGGCGGGCCGGGCGTCGTGGGTCGCGGCCCGACGTCGGCGGAGAAGGGGGTCCCTGCCCCGACACGGCAGGCAGGCCCCTCTCGGCCGAGGTCGTGCAGCTCTCCGACCGCGCCGCCCTGCCACTCCGCGCCCGCTTCCTCAACCCCTCCCGGCTCCCGGCCTCGCGCCAGGGCCCGGCGCGTACTGTGGCCGCTGACTCACGACGGCTACGAGGGAGACACCATGACGGAGCAGATCGGAATCCCCGAGGCCGCGGCACTGGGGAGCGAGCGGCGGAGCATCGCGATCCTCGGAGCGGGCGGCGACCTCACCGAGCGGCTGCTGCTGCCGGGCCTGGGCCGGGTGGCCGAGCTCGCGCGCGACCTCGAGCTCACGCTGATCGGCGCGGCGCGCACGCCGCAGACCGACGAGGAGTGGCAGGGCCTCGTCCGCCGCAGCCTCGAGGCGGCCGGAGTCGCCCCGCACACGGTCGAGGCGCTCGCGTCGCGCGCGCGCTTCGTCGCCACCGACGCCTCCGACCCGGAGCAGCTGAAGGCCCTCCTCGACGCCTGCCCGACGACCCCGGTGCTCTACGTCGCCCTGCCGCCGGCGATGGGGCACAAGGTCGCCGCCTCGCTCGCCGAGCTCGACCTCCCCGAGGAGCTGGTCGTCGCCATCGAGAAGCCGTTCGGCGAGGACCTCGACGACGCGATCGCCCTCAACGCGGCGTTCGCGAAGGTCCTCCCCGAGAGCCGCCTCTGGCGCATCGACCACTTCCTCGGCAACGCGACCGTGCTCGGGATGCTGGGCCTGCGCTTCGGCAACAGCCTGCTCGAGGCGAGCTGGAGCGCCGAGTGGATCGAGAAGGTCGAGATCGTCTACGACGAGACGCTCGGCATCGAGGGCCGTGCGGCCTTCTACGAGAAGACCGGCGCGCTGCGCGACATGCTGCAGAGCCACCTCCTGATGGTGCTCGCGCTGACCACGATGGAGCGCCCCGACGAGGTCGCGCCCGACGAGGTCCACGCGCGCATGGCCGAGGTGCTCGGCGCCGTGCGGCTCTGGCGCGACGACCCCTCCTCCGCCCGCCGAGCCCGCTACACCGAGGGCCGCGTCGACGGCCGCTTCTTCCCCTCCTACGTCGACGAGCCCGACGTCGACCCCGAGACCGGCACCGAGACCCTCGCGCAGCTGCTGCTCCAGGTCGACACCCCGCGCTGGGCGGGCGTCCCCTTCGTCCTCCGCTCCGGCAAGGCGATCGGCGACCCGCGCCGAGAGGTGGCGATCCACTTCCGCGCCGCCACGCCCCCGCGCGGCCTGCAGGCGGCCGAGGGCGACGCCGGGACGGTCCTCCGGATCGGCCTCAAGGGCGGCGACGTCAGCCTCGACCTGGTCGTGAACAGCGCCGACGAGCTGACCGATCTCGAGCGCACCACCCTGACGGCGCAGCCCGGCGCGGCCACGCTCGACCCCTACGCGCAGGTCCTCGCCGGGATCCTGCAGGGCGACACCCTGCTCTCGGTCCCGGGCGACGTGGCCGAGCAGTGCTGGCGCATCATCACTCCGGTGCTCTCCGCCTGGGCCGCGGGCGACGCTCCGCTGGACGAGTACGAGGCGGGGAGCGCGGGGCCCGAGGGCTGGTGAGCGCGCGGTGAGGCGCAAGGGCTGAGGGGTCGGCGCGTGACGTGATGCAGGGTCGGGTCCGCCGACGCCGGTCGCGTCGCCTCCCGCCCGGCTCCGCTGCTGGCCGTCCCGCCGGTCGACCCGTCCCGCTGGTCGACCCGTCCCGCCGGTCGACCCTCCTGCTGGTCGACCTCGCCGCCCGTTGCCCCTCCCGCCCGTTGACCCTCCCGCCGGGGGAGACGGGATGCTGGAGGCATGTTGGGCATCGGGGAGTACGCAGGCATCACGGGTCTGAGCGTGAAGGCGCTCCGGCACTACGACGAAAAGGGCGTGCTGGTCCCGGCGGAGGTCGACGAGCGGTCGTCGTACCGCCGGTACGCCGACGCCCAGGTCCGGGCCGGAGTCGTGATCAGCGCCCTCCGGAGCGCGGGGGTGCCGCTGCCCGAGGTCGCGGCGGCGACTCGAGCCGGCACCGCGGCGGAGGCGCTGCAGGCGCACAGGGAGCGCGTGCTCGCGGAGCGGGAGCAGGAGGACCGGGCGTTCGAAGCCGCCGAAGTGGCGCTGCGAGCGCTCGCCGTGCCGGTCGAGGTCGCCGAACGGACAATGCCGGCGCAGCCCTACGTCGGCCAGGTCCTCACGATCGCCCTGGACGAGGCCGACGGGCCGGGCTACGACGAGGCGAACGAGATCTTCGGCGCACTCGCCACCCGAGTGCACGCGGCAGGGCTCGGGCCGACGGGACGTTTCTGGACGGCGCTCCGGGCGGGCGAGCGGGGTTCGGCGGAGCTCGTCTGCTGCTGGCCGACGTCGGCGGAGGCGGAGGGCGGCCTCGCCGATCTCGCCGCGATCCTCCCCGCGCGCACCGAGCTGGTCGCCACCTGGCGGCCTCGCGACGCGGAGGATCTGCCCGAGGGGACGCTGCATCCGGCGATCGTCGCGCTCTTCGACGCCGCCGGAGACCGCGGTCTCCGGCTCGACGGGGTCGAGGTGCGGCAGACGGTGCTGGGGGAGGGGCCGGAGGACGTGGCGGTCGAGGTGTCGCTGACGGTCGCGGGGTGAGGGAGGGCGGGAGGCGGGACGACCGCAGTCGCCCCCGCCTCCCGGTCTCGGTGCTGCTCAGTAGGCGAACTGCCACATGTAGCGGCGTCCCTCCAGCGCGTAGCCCCGGGCCGCGGCCCAGTGGGCGGCGAGCCGGGAGACCAGCGTCGAGTACACGAGCGGTGCGACGAAGGCGCGCTGGGGCGCCGCGATGCCGGGCAGCTCGAGGTCGCGGGAGTCGACGTAGTGGGTCGTCCCGCTGTACTGGTCGAGGAAGCTCCGGGCGCGCTCGCCCATCGGCCGCGTCGCGTCCTCGGCGAGGAGGACGAGGCTCTGCGTCTCGCCGTCGAAGACCTCGAAGGGGCCCTGGAAGAACTCGTCCGCGTTGATCGTCGCGGCGTGCATCCACTGCATCTCCTGCAGGTAGCAGGAGGTGAAGGTCTGATCGGGGCCCATGAGCGACCCGGAGGTGACGAGGTAGGTCACGGGGACGTCCTTCATCGCGGCGGCCAGCTCCTCGGCCCTCGGCTCGAAGGCGGCGACCGTGGCGACCATCGCGGACGGCAGGGCGCGCAGCGCCTCGAGCCGATCCGTCACGTCCACCCCGTCGCGGCGCAGGACCGCGAGCGCGAGCGCGAGCAGCTGCAGCACGAGCTGCGTGCCCTGACCGGTCTGCGCGACGAAGGCGGTGTCGAGGGCGAGCGCGAGCGGTCCCTCCTGCTTGAGGGTCACTCCGACCACGGCGGCGCCGCGCTGCTGCGCCCACTCGCCGGCCCGCACGGTCTCGGGGGTCTCGCCGGTGCCCGAGAGCACGACGACGAGGGCGCCGGGGCCGACCGAGGCGGGCGCGCGGAAGAAGAACTCGTCCGAGTTGTAGGAGGCGGCGGGCGTGATCGCGGCCGTGTCGAGCAGGTACTGAGCGGCCTGGACGCCCATCAGCGATCCGCCCGCGCCGACCAGGAAGACGCGGTCGACCGCGGGGAGGGAGGCGACGTGGTCGTCGATCCGGCTCCTCCCCTGCCGGCCATCGGCACGGCGGACGTCGCCGGGGAGCGGAACCTCTGCGCCACTGACCGCATCGGGGCGACCGGATGGATCGTCGGCTGCGCGGGAGTGTCGCGGCGCTCTCGGTGCCGAGGTCAGACGGGGCTCGGCTCGACCGCGCCGACGTCGCGGTCGTATGGCGCCACTCCGGGCATACCCGTATGCTGTCACGCATGATAGATGGAGTCGGGGCACAGCTTCGAAAGGGCGTAGCCGAGTTCTGCATCCTGGGGCTGCTCGACACCGTTCCCATGTACGGGTGGGAACTGTCCACGCGCTTGCAGGAGGTCGGTGTGAT
This sequence comes from Rathayibacter sp. AY1D9, assembly GCF_002932395.1. Lineage (NCBI taxonomy): Bacteria > Bacillati > Actinomycetota > Actinomycetes > Micrococcales > Microbacteriaceae > Rathayibacter > Rathayibacter sp. AY1D9. The sequence goes on along the minus strand of NZ_PSVQ01000020.1, from coordinate 53,540 downwards.
CGGGAGCATCGGCACCCTGTACCCACTCCTGGGTCGGCTGCGGGACCGAGGCTCGATCACCGCAGTCGTCGTCCCGAGTACGCAGGGTCCGGCTCGGAAGTACTACTCGTTGACCGACGTGGGGAAGGTCGAGCTCGGGCGGTTCAGGGCGGAGTGGCCGTCCTTCGTCGGGCAGGTGAACGAGACGATCGGAAGGGGAACGTCATGAGCACGACGACATCGCCGGCGGCGGCGCGCTACCTCGAGGAGCTGAGGATCGCATTGTCCGGCGTGCCCGCCGACCTCCGGAGTGAGATCTGGAGCGGGATCGCGGAAGAGCTGGACGGCCTCGACGACGATGCCGCCCGTGAGCGGATCGATGAACTGGGAAGTCCCTCTCGGATCGCGCAGGCCGCCGGCGGATCGCTCGCTGGGGGCGGCGGGTCGATCTTCGACCGCCCCTGGTTCGCCGTCGTCGCCTCGCTGGTCTTCGCCTTCGGCTGGCTGGTGATTCCCGGATTCGGCTGGCTCCTCGGCGCCGTCGCGATTCTCCTCTGCTCGTCCTGGACCGTCTCGCAGAAGAGGAGGGCGCTGGTGATCCCCGTCGTCGCTGCCGTGGTGGTCGGCGGGGCGATCGGGCTCTACTACTGGCTGTCGGCGATGCCGAGTTCCGGTATGACGACGTGGACGGTCCTGGCTGGTGCGTGGCTGGTCGGGGGTGGCACCAGCCTTGTTCTCGGGACGCGACTGTGCGCCCGCTTCGTGAGGACGCGGCGGGCGCACAGCGCGTTGGAGTGAGCCGGATGAGCTCTGCTGGTCAGCTCCAGCTCACCGTCGCGGCTCCTCCGGAGACCGTCAGGCGCAACTCGAAGGTCGTGTTGTAGGGGACGCCGCACATCTGCGCGTTGATGAGCATCTGCGCGCGGTTGGCGAGCGGTCGGCCGAGGTAGTTGAGCGACGAGCCACAGGCTCCCCCGATCGTCCAGGCCGGGCCCCACGGGTTGGCGGTCACCGTGTTGCTCGACAGGTTGTAGGAGGTGTAGAAGCTCATGCTCACCAGTCCGACCCAGGTGTCGATCTTGCAGCCGTTCCGCGCGGACCCGCTCACGGAGCACTCGCTGATGCCGCGCGTCTTCACGTCGGCGCCTTCTCCTCCGATGCGGACGACACTGACGGATCCGTCCTCATAGGTGGAGATCGTGTAGTCGCCATCAGGACGCTTCTCCTCGACCACCTTCACGGTCGGGTTAGCGCTCGACAGCGAGTCCCACGCCTCGCCGGCGAGGTACGCCTCGACCAGGTCGTCCTGCGTCTCGGAGGGAACGCCGTACTCCGAGAGGAACTCGCGGGCGATGACGACCTCCGAGTGCTCGGCTTCCGTGCTCGCGCTCGCAGGCGCGGCTCCGGTGAGAGCGAGTGCGAGGACGGCGATCCCCGCCATCAGCTTGGATCTGAATCCAGACATGAGTGTCTCCGTTTCTTGTTCCGGGTGGAACATTGCGTGACAAGGTACTGATGGCGTGCACAGGCGGCCAAGGCTTCGGAGTACGGTGGCGCGTTCGCTGCGCCACAGACGCGATTCTCGCCGCGCCGTGTGCCGGTGCGCGGGGGCCCTGCGCCAGTTCGTGCCGCGGTCCCGTCCGTCTCCGTAGGCTCCGACGCATGTCTGATCAGGTCCAGGCCGGAGTTCAGCACGGAAATGTGCGGGGGATTCTCGCCCGTCGGTGGTTCGCGGTCGCGGCCTCCCTGGTCTTCGCCTTCGGCTGGCTGCTGATCCCCGGAATCGGCTGGCCGATCGGCGCCGCTCTGGTCCTGTGGAGCTCGTCGTGGACCGCCGCCGAGAAGAGCTCGGCGCTCACGATCCCACTGGTCGCGGCCGCGCTGGTCGGCAGCGGAGCGGGGCTCGTCTTCGGGCTGCACGCCGTGCCGAGTTCGAGCATGACGATCTGGACCGCGGTGTGTGCCGGGCTGCTGGCGGGAGGCGTGACGAGCGTCGTTCTGGGGGTCCGGCTGTGCGCCGGGGCACTCCGCAGGCCTGCAGCGTCGGGCGACCGCTCGCTGTCCGGGGCGGCCCCTGCGCCTCGCGCGCACGACGTCAGCTGACGGGAGGGGGCGTCGGCTCCTGAGGGAGGCCGCCCTGTCTCAGCCGAGGTCGTGCGCACCCCGGCGGAGGCGAGCGCCTCGACGGCTCGAAGGGCGCAGGTCCGCCGGCGTCCTCGCGCGTCGGCAGGTCCCGCTCAGCGCCCGCCGGCCCCGCTCGCGTCGTAGCGGAGCCGCACCAGCTCCGAGCCCGGCAGAACCGTCGCGTCGAGGAGGCGCAGCCCGTGCTGCGGCGCCCCGGAGTAGAGCGGCGTCCCGCCGCCCGCGAGTCCGGCGCCGACGAGGACGATCAGCTCGTCCACCAGGCCCTGCTCGAGGAGCGGGTTCCAGGTGGTGCCGCTGCCGAACATCAGCAGGTCGCCCCCGTCGGCCTGCTTGAGCCGTCCGATCTCGGCCGGACCCTGCTCCCGCGGCACGATCCGCGTGGTGGCGGCCCACGGCGCCGCCGGATCGGGAGCGAGGGAGTCGCTGATCACCAGCGCGTCGAGCGACGTGACCAGCCGCGCCGTCTCGTGCTCCCGCTCGCCCGCCGTCCCGTCCGCGGCGACGGCGCTCCAGCTGTCCCAGTTGTCGCGGAACCAGCGGCCGCCGTAGACGAGCGTGCCCGCGCGGCGCAGCAGCTCGAGGTTGTGGTCGTTGGACGCGTCCTCGAACGGCAGCGCCGAGAGGTCGTGCCCGGGCCCCTCGAAGCGGCCGTCGAGCGAGGTGAGAACGGAGACGACGAGCCTGCTCATGCGGGGGATGCTACTCAGGCGGGGGTGCCGGGTGAAGGGGTGCGACCGTGCCGCGCACCCTCCTCACATCGCCGCTCCTAGCGCCTCCCGCAACGTCGCCCGCGCCCGCGCGTGCCGACTCCGCACGGTCGCGGCGCGGAGGGACAGGATCTCGGCCGCCTCGGCGAGGGAGAAGCCGTCCCAGTAGACGAGGGTGATGATCTCCTGGTCGACGGGCTTCAGCTGCGCGATCGCGGCGCGGACGTCCTCGGCCGCGTCGTCGGCGGGTGCAGGCGGAGTGATGCGGAGCTCCTCCGCCAGCCGCTCGACGAGCGCGCTCCTCCGGGTCGCGGTGCGGCGCTGGCCCGAGAGCACCCGTCGCGCGACGCCGAACGCCCACATCCGCGCGCGCGTCTCGTCCTCAGGGATCGACCGCTCCTTCCGCCAGAGGATGAGGAGGGTGTCGCTGAGGAGGTCCGCGGCGTCCTCGGGGCTCGCCGTCCGCCGCGCGAAGTAGCGGAGCAGGTCCGGCGCCTCCCGCTCGACCAGGGCCGTGATCTCGGCCTCGCGGTCGCGCGCGGGGGAGCGGACGACGCTGCGGGCCATGGACGGCGCCGCCTCGCCGGCGCTCATCACAGCTCTCCCGTGCAGTCGGTGCTGCCGCCCAGGCCGCCGTCGCCCTCGACGATCACGCCCTCGGGGATCGTGTCGAGGATGTGGTCGTCCGCCGCGGTGATCCAGGCGCGCCAGCGGATCGTCTCGTCCGAGAGGCCGGGGCCGTCGCTGTTCATGTCCGAGGCCAGCCAGGCGGGGTCGGTCGTGTAGGCGACCGCGTCGTCGTGGATCCGCTGGCCGACGCCGCTCCAGTCCTGCGCGCGGAGGTAGTCGGTCGCGGAGGTGGTGACCTCGCGGTAGTCGATCTCTCCGTTGAAGTAGTCGATCGAGCACGACACCGCTGCGCCGGAGTCGGTGGTGTAGCTGATCGGGATCGTGAAGTCGGGGACCGAGCGGACGTCGGTGCCGGCGCTGGTCGCCAGCACGAGACCCGGGACGAGGAGGACGGGAGCCGCCAGCCACCACGCCCTCGACCGCGCGGGACGGCGGGGCGCGCGTTCGCGGGTCTCGGCGATCACGCTGTGCAGGGCGGTGCGGACGCCGGGCGCCCGGTCGTCGGTCGCGGGGTCGCTGCGGGAGAGCAGGTCGTCGAGTGTGCGTCGCGTCATCGGGTCCATCCTTCGTCGGTCGGGCGTCTACCGAGTACGTGGCCGGGTGGGGCCCGAGCGTTGCGCGGGACCTGACGGGAGGAGTGAGCCGAGCCGGTCGCGCGCGCTCACTTCTTAGAACTCCTTCGCGAGGACCCGTCAAAAGGCGCCATATTCGGCTTCACCCCGGTCCTTTTCTCATCGGTTATGGCCCCGACAAGGGGGGCTCACTTCTCTATGGCGAGAGGGAGGCCGACCTATACGTTCATCTTCGGAAGCCCGCGGGGAATGCGTGCTCCCCTCCGGAGTCTGGGGCCTCCGCACTCGCTGCGACATCCGTGTCGTTCGTCGTGTCGACGTTTCGCTCATCTCCACGATCGACAACACGACTGAGAAGCAGAACCATGGCTTTCACGACCCGGCGGCGCCGCCCCTCGCGGCACCGTGCGCCGTCGCGCCTGGGAATGCGGGCCGTCGTCTTCGCGACGATCGGCGCTCTCCTCGTCGGCTCGTGGGGGCTCGGCGACGTCTCCGCCTCGTCTCCCGCTCAGGCCGCGAACCAGGCGGATCCGGTCGCCGGCGACGCCCCCGCCCTTCTCCCGACGCCGGTCGCACCGACACCGCCGACAGCCCCCGAGGCCGATCCGGCACCCGCCCCCTCCGCATCTGCCACCTCGGCACCCACTCCGTCAGCGTCCGCCCCGTCGACGTCCGCCCCGTCGGCACCCGCCGAGGCCGCGGAGTCGCCGAGTGCGACGGCGGAGGAGGCCGCTCAGGACGAGCCCGATCCCGCAGCGCCCCGCAGCGCCGCGCAGACGGAGCAGCCCGTCGAGCCGACGCCAGCCGGGTCGGCGCCCGCTCCCACGGCGGCCTCGGACGACGATCAGGAGTCGGACCGCGGACCACCCGCGACGGCGCGAGCAGCGGGAGGCTTCTCCACACTCGCCGCCGGCGTCGCCGAGGCCCCGCGACAGGTGTGGACGGAGACCTTCGAGCAGGGTCTGACGACCGCACCGAGCGCGCTCACCGCCTACGCGAACGGCCGCTACACGGCAGCCACCGGCTGGTCGACCGCCACGAACTGCACCGGCGTCCTGGTCAACTACACGGCGCCGTACCCCAACGCCGCCTTCTGCCCGACCCGGCCCCTCCTCACCGTCGGCACGGGATCGTCGGCCGCACGCGAGACCCGCCGCATGGCGGACGTCCTCGGCCAGGTGGCGGCCGGAGTGCCGGGGTCCACCTCCAGCACCGCACCGGCCAACGGCTCGAACACCGGCACGCAGGCGAACCACGCCCTGGTCGAGTACCCGTACGCCACCATCACCGGCGGCACGACCGTCGCCCAGAGCGCCGCAGGGATCGGCGTCTCCGCTCCCGCCGCCCGCTACTACGCCGTCGGCATGAACGCCGCCGGCGGGCAGTGCGGGACGAACAACGCGTCCCTCTCCCTCAACCTGGTCTCGGGCGGGTCCACCGTCCTCACCGGATTCGCCGCACCGGTCGTGCCCTGCGCCGCGACCGGCAGCGTGTTCTACACGTCCCCGACCCTCCCGCTGGTCGGCGGGCTCGGCTCGCTCGTCGATCCCGCGCTCCCCGCCTCCGCTCGCGCCGCCGCCTACACCGGCACGAGCACCGCGCTCCTCACTCCGGCGCAGATCGCCGCAGCCCAGGTGCAGCTCGTGAACACGGTCACCGGCTCGGGAAGCGCCTTCGCCGTCGACGACCTCCGCGTGCTCGACGTCACCCCCGCTCTCGATGCGGCCTTCACGCAGGCCGTGCCGACCGCGACGGTGCCGACCACGCTGACCTACACCGTCACCAACACCAGCGACCTCCTCGCGAAGGCGGATTGGCGCTTCTCGACCGCTCTCCCGGCCGGCCTCGTCGTGGCCCCGACGCCTGCCGTCGGAGGGTCCTGCACCGACGTCACCGGAACGGCGTTCGCCGTGACCGCGGCCGCCGGATCCTCCACCGTCTCGACGGTCGGCGGCGACCTCGCCGCGGGCGCGACCTCCTGCACGATCTCGGTGGACGTGGTGGCCGCCGCCGCCGGGACGTACAGCACCGGGACCACGACTCCCACCGGCCTCATCGCCTCCGCCCCGACGTCCGTGACGATCCAGGCCGCGACGACCCTCACCGTCCGGAAGAACCTGCCGGTGCGCAGCGCCACGGGCGACCAGTTCACGCTCTCGGTGCGCAGCGGCACGACGGTCCTCGCGTCGGCGACCACCACGGGCACCGCCACCGGGATCCAGGCCGCGCAGATCAGCCGCCTCACCGTGCAGTCCGGAGCGACGTACACGATCGCCGAGGCGCAGACCGCGGGCGCGGGTCTGGGGTACTCCAACAGCTACGAGTGCTCGCGCGGCGGCACGGTCATCGCCTCCGGAGCCTCCGCCGCCGGGTCGATCACGATCCCCAGCGAGGCGGGAGCGGAGGTGCTCTGCACCTTCACGAACACGGTGCAGACGCCCCGCCTGTTCTGCGACACAGGCCGCTTCTACTCCCTCACGGCGGCCGGCGCCCTGCAGCAGGCCGACATCGTCACGGGATCCCTGACCTCGATCGGCAGCTGGTCGGGGACCGCCGAGGCGAACGCGCTCGGCGTCGGCGCGAACGGTGCCTTCGCCTACGCGCTGGACCGCTCGTCCGACGCGACGGACGTCGACGCCGTCCTCAAGTGGACGCCGGACGCCGGCTTCCAGAGGATCGCGAACAGCGCGTACACGACCGTGGCCGGCGGAGCGCAGGTGACCGGCAGCATCGTCGCCGGCGCGGTCGACCTCCGGACGGGCCGGTACCTGTTCGGCAGCTTCGCGAGCGGCCAGTTCTACATCTGGAGCTTCACCGAGGCCAACCCCGTCGCCACCCGGTTCGCCCTCGTCGGCTCCTTCCCCACCTCCGGAACCCCCAACGGCAACGGCGACATGGCGTTCGACGCTCGCGGCAACCTCTACGTCGTCGGCGCGGGCTCGGTCAACAACGCGAGCAGCGCCGCGATCTTCACCGTGCCGGCCGACGCCCTGGCCGCGGCGACCGGCGGCACCCTCCCGGTGAACACCTCGATCGCGAAGGCCGTGACGGGGACCGACGCCGCCTTCGCCAACATCAACGGCATCGCCTTCTCGCCGCGCGGAACCGTCTACCTCGCCAACGGCGACGTCGCCGCCGCGAACGGCGCCCCGGCGATTCCCGGCAGCGCCTACGAGTTCGACGCCACCACGTGGACCCGCGTCAGCGGCACGCCGCGCGTGAGCGTCAACGCCGTCGACCTCTCCGGCTGCTCCTCGCCGGCCACGATCACCGTGCAGAAGAGCGTGGTGGGCCGCCTGGCCGCGGCGGACCAGTTCCAGCTCACGGCCGCCGCCGGCTCCCCGGCGTCGCCGTTCGCCACGGCCACCACCACCGGCGCCACCACCGGCCGCCAGACCGCGCAGGTCGGCCCCTTCCCCACTCCGATCAACAGCACGGTGACGGTCTCGGAGGCGATGGCCGCGGGCTCCGCCTCCCCGATCACCGCCTACACGAGCATCTACGAGTGCTACGCGGACGGTGTGCGGGTGAGCACGGGCTCGAACCCGACCGGGACGGTCACCCTTCCGAACCGGCTCGGCGTCAACGTCACCTGCACCTTCTTCAACTCCCCGCGCCCCGCCTCCACCGTGCGCATCACCAAGACGATCCGGGACGCCTCCGGCACGACCCGCCCCGGCGCGGACTGGACCGTGGGCACGACGGCGACGGCCACCGCGGGCACCGTCGCCCTGCTGCCGGAGCAGTCGCCCCGCCAGCAGACGGACGCCGCGGGCCAGGCCGCCTGGACCGTCCTGTTCGGCACGGAGGCGTCGCGGGCGACGCTCACCGTCTCGGAGGTGCAGCAGACGGGCTTCGCGTTCGTCAGCGGCGCCTGCACGGTCAACGGCGCCGCCCGGGCGACCACGTTCTCGCAGTCGGGGACCGTCATCAGCGCGAGCCTCACCGGCATCGCCTCCGCGGCGGTCGTCGAGTGCTCGATCGTGAACCGGCCCACGGCCTCGCTCACGCTCGTGAAGACGGTGAGCTCCGGCAGTGCGCTGCCCAGCGACTTCACGCTCAGCGCCACCGGCCCGACCGGCGCCCTGCCCGGCCCGACCGGCCGCGCGGGCTCGGCGGGCGTGTCGGCTATCCCCGTCACCCCGGGTGTGGCCTACCGGCTCGCCGAGACCGGGGGCCCCGCCACCTCCGTGCAGACCGCACCCTGGCAGTGCCGCACCGACACCGGCGCCGCCCTCACCGTGAGCGCGGCCGGAGACGTGACCCCGACGAACGGCGCCGCCGTCACCTGCACCGTGGACAACGCCAGCGCGACGATCACCCTGGTCAAGCAGGTCCTGCGCCCCCAGACCGGCTTCCAGGCGGCCGACTGGCGCGTCACCGCGACGCCCGCCGCACTGGCCGGAGCGACGCTCCCGACGGAGACCCGGGTCGGCGCGGAGTACGTCGCCGCGGGCAACCCGGCGAGCACCTTCGAGGTGCGACCGGGCCACGGCTACACGCTGTCCGAGGCGGCGACGGATCCGACCCGCCGCCTCGCCTACCAGGAACTGCGTCTCGAGCGCCTGACCGGGACGACGTGGTCCCCGGTCGCCTCGCGGACGATCACGGCCCCCACGGCCGGTCAGACGGCGGTCTACCGCTTCGTCAACGCCCCCGTGGACCCCACACGCCTGCCGCTGACCGGTGGCGCCAGCACCGACGCGTTCCTCCTGGGCGGGGGGTCGGTGCTCACTCTCGCACTCGGCCTCCTCCTCTGGGAGCGGCGCCGGAGGCTGCGAGGCCCCTCCCGGTGACGCCCCGACCGAGAGCCCCGGCGCTCTCCCGCAGACCCCTTCCCGCACACCTTCGACTCCACGACACCAGCAAGCACGACCTCAGTAGGAGAGATCACATGTCCCGCTCACTCACCAGGCGGCTCGCCGCCGCAGCCGGCGTCCTCGCGCTGAGCGCTGCGGCGGTCTTCACCGCCGTCGCGCCGGCGTCAGCGGTCACGCTGCCCGGCAACATCGACCCCACCATCAGCCGCACCCTCACCGTGCACAAGCTCGCGCTGGGCTCCAACAACGGCCAGGCGATCGGCACCGGCCAGGAGATCACGGTCCCCGGCGACGCGCTGCCCGGCGCCGTGTTCACCGCCGCGCGCGTCCAGGGCGTCGACCTCACCACGCCCGACGGCTGGAACCAGGTCGCGAACCTGACCCCGGGCACCGCCGCGACCCGCGTCACGGCCGCCGACACCTTCACCGCCACCAGCGGCACGGACGGCGAGGCCGTGTTCAACAACGGCGCGAGCATGCCGCTCGGCCTCTACCTCGTGACCGAGACCCAGCTCCCCGCTGGAGCGACCAACGGCGCGGCGCCGTTCCTCGTCACCCTGCCGTTCCCGACGGGCCCGACCGGTGCGCCGGCGAACCAGTGGATCTACGACGTCCACGTCTACCCCAAGAACGCGGTCACGGAGCTCACCAAGACGCGCGTCCCCGCGGCGGCGAACTCGGTCGAGGCGCGCAACCCCGACCTCATCCGCTGGGCCATCGCCTCGGACGTCCCGGTGCTCGCCGCCGGTGACACGCTCGACGCGTTCACCCTCACCGACACGCTCCCCGCCGAGCTGACCTACCTGCCGACCGGCCCGGCCGGCGTCGCGCCCACCGGCATCACGGTGACCAGCGCCGCGGGCACCGCGCCCGCACCGGCGTTCATCGCGAACACCGACTACACGCTCGGCTACGACGCCGCGACCCGGAACGTGACGCTGAACTTCCTGCAGTCCGGCCTCACCAAGCTCCAGGGCCTGCAGGGCGGCGTCGTCACCCTCACGGTGCTCACCCGCGCCACCGCCATCCCGGCCAACGGCATCATCACCAACTCGGCGACGAGCGTCGTGAACGGGGCCACGGAGACGGTCACCGGCAGCACCCCGATCGGTCAGCTGACCGTGTACGCCTACCAGAACAACGGCGCCAACCGCGTGCCGCTCGCGGGTGCCGTCTACCAGGTGTTCCTCACCGAGAACGACGCCAACCTCGGCCAGAACCCGGTGTTCATCAACGGCAACCAGAACTGGACGACCGGAGCGAACGGCATCGTCGAGATCCCGATCATCACGCCGGGCAACTACTACGTCCGCGAGCTGACCCCGCCCGCCGGATTCCGTCTGCCCACCCCGGCCCAGGTGCTGACGCAGGTCGTCGCCGGACCGAGCTCGGCCACCGCGCCGATCCAGAACTACGTCGAGTTCCTCCACACCCAGGTGCCGGCGTTCGCCCTGCCCCTCACCGGTGGCGGCGCGCAGTGGTTCACCCTCGGTGGAGGCGCGCTCCTCGCCCTCGCGATCGGTTCGGGCCTGATCGCCTCGCGCCGCCGCACCGCGCTGGCTGCTCAGACCGCGGAGTAACGTCACACCATGACGAAGTCGAATGCGGGGCACCCGTCGGGTGCCCCGCATTCCTCTGTCTCAGCTCCTCTTCCTCTCCGGAGGCAGCTCCACCGCCGACCGCGCTGGCGGCTCCCGGTCGCCCCGCTGGTCATCGCGCTCATCAGCCTCTCGGGAGTGGCGCTGCTGCTGTACCCCGTCGCCGCCAGCTGGCTCAGCGCCGTCGAGCAGGCGCGCGAGATCGACTCCCTCACGCAGGACATCACCGACCTCGGCGCCGAGACCCTCCGGCAGAACCTCGTCGAGGCCCGCGCCTACAACCAGAGCCTGAGCGGAGGCGGCGCGGCCGTCGCCGCGAACGAGCGCCTCCCCCTCGCCGACGACGAGCAGGTCACCGACCGCGAGCGCTACTCCTCCCTCCTGCGCGGCGACGCCGAGGGACTGATGGCCCGCATCCGGATCCCCGCCATCGACGTGGACCTGCCGATCTTCCACGGCACGAGCGACGCCGTCCTCGAGCGGGGCGTCGGCCACCTCGAGGGCACCGCCCTGCCGGTCGGCGGCCCCTCCACCCACTCGGTGCTCACCGGCCACCGCGGTCTCGCCTCGGCCGAGCTCTTCACCCACCTCGACCGCGTCGACGTCGGTGACACCTTCACCATCGAGGTCTACGGCGAGGTGGTCACCTACCGCGTGCGCGAGACGCTCGTCGTCGAGCCGGAGGACACGCAGAGCCTCCTCGTGCAGCCCGGCCAGGACCTCCTGACCCTCGTCACCTGCACCCCGCTCGGGATCAACACCCACCGCATCCTCGTCACCGGTGAACGGGTGATCCCGACGCCGCAGTCGGACGTGGACGCGGCGGGGGAGTCGCCCGATGTCGCCGGGTTCCCCTGGTGGGCGATCGCAGCCGGAGGCGCCGTGGTCGCTGCCGGTGTGTACGTCTGGTGGGCCGGGCGGCCGGCGCGCGGAGCGTGGGTGCCGGTCGTGGTCGCCGGTGAGGAGCGCGACAGGGTTCCCGCGGGGCTGTGAGGCGAGGGGGTGGGGATCTCCGCAGTCCTGCTCCGGTCGCCGCGGCCCCGTCCCGTCACCGGGATCGCGGGTGTGCCGGCCCGGTCAGGCGGGGCGCCACTCCTCGAGGAACTCGGCGACCGTCTTCGTCTCCAGGTCGAGCTCGACCTGCCCGAGCAGGTAGTGGGGATCGGTGAGATCGGCCTTCACGCGGATGATCTCGGCCCCGGTGTCGAGGCGGACGACGACGAGGTCGTAGGGAGCGAGGATCCCGCTGCCCAGCGCCATGTCGATGGTGAGGCGGAGCCGCCCGAAGCGCCGCAGCTGCAACTCCGCTCGGAGGTGCTCGGCGGCGACCTCGGGGGTGTCGGAAGTGGGGTCGGGCATGGGGGAGACGGTACCGAAGCGGGGGTGGCAGAGCCCTGGTCATTCCTGGAAGGGCAGGTCGTGACAGGAGCTGCCGTGATGCGGTCAGTCCCGCAGGCCGACCGTCATCGCCCGGCTCTCCGGCGCCCCGATCAGGTTCTTCGCCGCCGCGGCGGGGAGGTACGACGTCGCGTCGTGCCGGCGCAGAGTGACGACCGAGGCGACGGCTCGCACCGCCAGGACGATCGGAGCGAAGCTCGGCCCTGAGATCAATCAGTCACCGACAGCGACGCCGACCTCGGTCATCGGGACCAGCAGAGTCATCGGATCGAGTCGCCCGCCGCGCTCGCCCTTCAGAGGTCCGGACGCTGGGTGCCGCTCGGCCGGGCTCCGTCCGGTGCTGCCGAAGCTGTTCGATTCCTCACATGAGTATGTGTCAGGTACGGTGGGTCCGTCGGGAAAATGATCAGCATGACAGTCTCCCTTAATCGCAGAACGCCGGTAGAACCACGTCAAAATCGCGCCCACCGGACTCGGGCCGCAATCGTCGCCTCGGCCCGGCAGGTCGTCGTCGAGGTCGGCCGAGAGAGGGCGACGACTGCCCAAGTGGCTGCCCGCGCTGGCGTCGGAATTGGCACGCTCTACCGCTATTACGCAGATTTCGCCGATCTGCTCGAAGCCGTTCTCGGTGAGAATGAAATTCATGCGAAACACCATGCGGTCTTACGAGCCGCGCACAAGGCCGCAAATTCTGATGACTTCGATGAAGCGGAGGCTGTCGCGTTGAATGCGCTTCGAGCGCTCATCAACGCGCTCAAAGAAGAGCCATTACTCGAGAGCGACCTGCGTCTCTACGCCTAATCGCGAAATCATTTCTGCCACCTCAATGTCGAGGATTTGGTTGGCCCAGTGCCCCGTTGCGCACGTCGTCGTTTGCGCCGGACGGCGAAGGACCTTTGCCGCCCGCGAGGTCGGAGTCGCCGCCACCACGGTCTATGCCTTCGAGGGGCGATGAGACCATGGCCGACCGGATCATGCGGAAGATGGTGGACAAGGACCAGGGCGCCGCACTTTCGGTCACGGACCGCACCGCCGCGTGGGCGCAGCTCGCGTTCGAGGGCGTGTCCGCCGCAGCGATCGCCAAGCGCACCGGCACCAAGACCGACGCGGTGAAGAAGGGGCTTGCGGTCGCGGAGTCCGCGACCGTCACGTCCGTTCTGCACGAGCACGAGCTGACCCTGGACCAGGCGGCGGTGCTGTTGGAGTTCGAGGACGACGCCGACGCCCGCGCGACCCTGATCGAGGTCGCCACCCACGACCCGGCCCAGTTCGAGCACACCGTGCAGACCCTCCGCGACGAGGCCGCGCACCAGGCGCTCCTCGCGGCGACCGCCGCCGAGTACACCGGCAACGTCTTCCAGATCCTCACCCGCTCCGACGCCTACGGTGACCAGGCGACGTGGACGCCGGTGCGGCAGCTGCGCGGCGAGGACGGGAAGAGCGTCACTCCCGAGCAGGTCGCCGCCGCTCCCGGCCGCGGAGTGCTCATCGACACCAGCTGGCGCCGCGAGGTCGAGGTCACTCTCCTCGTCCAGGACCCCATCGCCGCCCGATTCACCTACGCCTACAACGCCGAGCTGCGCGTCATCGCGAATCAGCATGAGGAGCGCACCATCAGCGGTGCGAGGTGGCTGGAAGAGTTGCGTAGCGCTGCTGAGGCCCGAAGCCTCAGCGTTCTACTCCCGCCGATCCCTAAGCGCGTGGTCCTCGAACCCGACGAGTACCCCGCCTGGGCGCAAGCCGCCGTGGGAGAGCAGTGGGCGACGCGCCTCTATGCAGCCGGCGCCCTGTCCGGCAGCAACGACAAGCGGCTCTCGACCTTCTACTTCTACGTGTTCATCGACCGCGACGGCCGCGCCGTCGACAAGCCGGCAGGCTGGTCCCTCGCGCTTGAACCCGTTACCACGTAGGATGCGCCCGATCTAGTGGGCGCAATCTTAGGCCTTCTGGACCTCCCCGGGATGCGGCCGCGGTTGGAGATGATGTCGTGGCGTATGCGGTCACTCTGGCACCACGTACTTAAGCGTTGGCAGTCCGTTCACGATTTTTACCGTCTCAACGCTGACGGTGATGATCCGCAGCAGCAGATCCAGGATGTAACGCGTGTTGCCGTGCTCCGTGCCCCAGAGATTCGGGTCGTTGACGATGCCGCTGGATTTATCGGTCTTCACGACGTACCGCTCAAAAATCCACTCTATTGCGGAACGAGACCCGAGCATGTACTCGTGAGCCTGCTCTGGCACTCCGGTGATTGTGATCGAATCGGTGACCTTGATGGTGCTGCGGTCCCAGGCGCCAGCCTTGCCGCCGAAGCGCATCTTTTTGGACGTGACGACGACAGGGCCGCCGGTATCGCCAGCGATATTCACCGGGTAGGGCGCGACCTGCTCATAGCCGATGTGCAGCGCTGAGAGTTCCCGGCCGGCCGCTGCGAAGGCCCAGAAATCAGTGCCGGCCTCGAGCTCAGGAATCCTCGGCAGCATCTTCTTCAGGTCTGCCGCGAACTCAGTCCGGTAGTCCACCGAATGCAGCAGCCCATAGGTAAAGAAGAATACGTCATCGGCGCTCACCTCGGCTCCGTAGAGCTGGCGGTAGCGTGCCAGTGCACTGTCCGTGATGTTGTCGATTCGCCCGGAGTCTTCATCGAACAGGGTCGGGGCCGAAGCTGCGGGCTGTTCGTACAGGTAGCGGGGCAGATACCGACCGGTGTCCAATAGATGCAAGTCAGGGGCGGCGTCCACCATTATCGCTGCGAACGCCGGATAGTGCGTGGACGGCGATGTGTAGTAGATGCCGTAGTTGGCGCCCTCTTTCGGGTGTGCCTTTGCGATCTGGCCCGACACCTCGTTGAGCTGGGGATCCAGGTAGAGGTACTGGCGGTTGAATGGACGGTAGCTCGACGTGCGAACCCGATCCGGGTCGAATTCGATAGACATCTTTGAGACCGCTGCGCGCCTCAGCTTGCGAGACCAGCTGATCTGTGTGGGATCGTCGGCGATCGAATTTCCACCGTCAGATGGGAAAGTCGACGTGTAGGTCTTGATAGTCCGTTGAACGGACTCGGTGACTTGGTCTCTTGATGAGCCGTACACCCAGGCATCTCGAGACGAGGTGATGCCTTGAGTCCTCTCGCAGAACACGTCTTCGAGTCCTGTGAACTTTGTGAAGGCGTTAGAGCGTTGATTCAGCCAGTCGCCGTGCTCGTTCGGCCGCACGTTGACCCATTCGATCTCCGAAACGCTTCCAGCCTCGCGGAGCAGGCTCAGCTTCCGCTCGGCAGAGAGGTAGTCGCCGATGTCGTGGTATCGGATCGCACCGGACGGAACTCGGTCTGGGTTTTTCACGAGGAGGGAGATAACTACGGTGGCGCGGCTACCGGGACCGAAGGTCTGACCACCTTCTTTTCGGGCTTGCTCACCCGAGGTCCTCGTGTTGCCACGCAAGTTGAGAACATAGAGTTCGGTAAACTCGTCGGCCAGGGAAGCGCGCAGTCCATCAGCTGTATTGCCGTCGAGGAATCCGCCGTTTGTTACAAAGCCGACGATGCCACGGTCTTTGATCCGGTCCGAAGCCCAGCGGATTGCGCGAATGTAAGAATCGTAGAGGCTGTTCTTGTTTTGCGCCGTTGACTTCGCAGCGTAGGTATCCGCGATGCGCTTGTCGAGCGACGGGTACTTTAAGTTTTGGTTGTTGTCGTTGGCGGAGTCCTGGCCCGAGGAGTACGGCGGGTTCCCGATGATGACACGGATGTCCAGCTCGTTCTGCGCCTTTACGCGTTCGTTGTTGTCGCCGAAGATGCCGCCATCGTCGTAACGATCGTCATCCTCAGACGACTGGAACGTGTCGGTCAGCACGATGCCTGGGAATGCCTCGTATGCGCCCGCGCCAGCGAGCGACGCATACGTCGCTTCGATGTTAACGGCGGCCACGTAGTACGCGAGCAGGACGATCTCGTTTGAATGCAACTCCTCCCGAAACTTTCGGCGCAAGTCACTTCGATCAACTAGCCCCGATTGCAGTAATCGGACGATGAACGTACCGGTCCCGGTGAATGGATCCAACACGTGCACGCCTTCGTCGGTGAGTCCTACCCCGAAGTGCTCGCGAGAAAGTTCGTCCGCACTGGCGATGATGAAGTCCACGATTTCGTTCGGCGTGTAGACGATGCCCAGCCGCTCTGAGGTGCCGCGGAAGGCGCCGCTGAAGAACTTTTCGTAGAGGCGCTTGATGGTCGTCTGCTTGCCGGCAGCATCCGTGATCCCGGTCACGCTACGCCGCACGCCGGCGTAGAAGGCCTCTAAATCGCTTGTCTCGGTCTCGAGGTTGCTGTTCTCGAGCGCGTCGAGCATGTGCTGCATCACCAGGGACACCGGGTTGTGGTCACTGAACGCATGACCCGAGAACAGAGCATCGAACACCGGCTGCGTGATCAAGTGCTGCGATAGCATCTCAATCGCCTGACCCTCGGTGATGGATGGGTTCAAGTTGTCGCGCAGACCACTGACGAATGCCTCGAACGTCGCGTGCAGTTCTTCGTTGGAGCCATCGACGAGGCCACGGATGCGGATCTGGTGGCGGGAGGCGATGTCGGCGACGTCTTTGGCCCAGTTCTCCCAGTAGTCGCGTTCGCCGACCTTGTCAACGATCTTCGCGTAGATGGCATCGCGCCAGTCGGCTCCGAGCGCGGTCCAGTCAAGTGTCGTCGAGAAGGTGTCCGGGTCTGCGCTCCGTTTCTTCTCGTCGCGAAGCGCGGCTTCGCCGAACTGCGGGTCACGGAGGTCCGAGATCAGCACCGGACCATCGGCGGTCTTGCCATTGAGATCGATCTGTTCGATCTTCGCCTCGAAACGCTCGTCGTGAGCGCGCAGGGCCCGCAGCACGTCCCAGACGACCTTGAACTTCGCGTTGTCGTTTAGCGCCTGTTCCGGGGTGACGCCGGCAGGCACCGCGATGGGCAGGACGATGTAGCCGTAGTCCTTGCCTTCGGCGCGGCGCATGACGCGGCCGACGGACTGCACGACGTCGACCTGGCTGTCGCGTGAATTCAGAAAGATAACGGCGTCCAGTGCTGGAACGTCGACGCCCTCAGACAGACAGCGCGCGTTGGTCAGGATCCGACAGACGTTCACGTCCTCGCCGGTGTCGGCCTTGAGCCAGTCCAACAACTCCGTGCGTTGCAGCACGTTCATGGTCCCGTCGACATGTTGCGACTCCAGCCGGTAGACCTGCGCGCCGTCAGCGGTCTCGTCGATGCGCTGGCCAGCGATACTGAGCGGCTGGTCGGCATCGCCGTCGTAGCCGTCTAGAAGCTCGGTGACCTTCTTGCTGTCCGCGATCGATCGCGAGAACGCCACCGCCCGGCGCAGCGGTGCAAGCCCCACCGGCGTGTTCTCGATGCCCTGGACGCCGCGCTTGGCGAGGCCGTTATAGATGCCCACGATGCGCGCAGCGTCGGGGATGTTCAGCGCGCCATCGGTGGCGAACTGTTCCTGGAAAGCGGCGCTTACGCTGCCCTCATCAACAGCCAGCACGATGACGCGGTAGTCGGTCAGCAGGTTGCGCTCCACCGCTTCGCCGAAGCCGAGCCGGTGGAAGATTGGCCCGAATACGGCCTCGTCGTCCATGCTTACCAGCACGGCGGCTTTGTCGGCCGCCTGGGCGCGCACCGACTCGGCGTAGATCTTCGGGGTCGCTGTCATGTAGAGACGACGCTTGGTTTTGATCGCCTGGTCGTCGTGCACGCGAAGGAATGCGGATGACGCGTCTCCGGCAAGGGTGAACCCGGCCGTTCGGTGTGCTTCGTCGCAGATCACTAGATCGAACTCTGGCAGCCCCTGCATCTGAGCGCGGGAGACCACGTCGATCGATTGATAGGTCGAAAAGTAGACGGTGAGACCATCCGGCGTCTCGGCCTTGGCGACCTCGGTGAGCAGCTGCTCTGTGCTCGTGGTGGCGGGGAAGGCCAGATCGCTGACAGAGAAGTCTTCGGCATTCTTACCGACTTTGCTGTCGGAACAGATCGCGAACGCCCGCAACGGCATGGCGCGCTCGGCCGACCATTCCTTGAGCGTCTGCGACAGCAGCGCAATGGACGGCACCAGGAATAGCACACTGCCGCCGGCGCCCGCGACGGCTTCGGCGATGCGCAGGCCGGTGAAGGTCTTGCCGGTGCCGCAAGCCATAAGCAATTTGCCGCGTTCGTTGTCCTCAAATCCTTCCTGCACTCTCTCAAGCGCATCTTGTTGATGGGGACGGAGGATTTTACCGGGGGCGCGGTTGACTTCGTCGGGCTTGGCGAACGAGTAGCTCGACCAGTCGATCTCCGACTCGGCAAGCTCGTTGATACCGACTCGGTAGGCGTTGACGTACTGCTCCTCCAGCGCATCGACTGCGTGCTTGGACCATTTCGTTGAGGTCGACACGACCATGCGCGTCGTGAAAGGCGATTTCCCGGATGCGGTGAAGAACGAATCGAGATCGGCTTTCTGGATGGTGTGCGTCGGGGCGTAGAACTTGCACTGAATCGCGCAGTAACCCCCGCCGAAACGCTCGTGAGCGACGAGGTCGATGCCGGTGTCAGGGCGGCCCTGTCGGCCCGGCCAGTCCTGCCAGAGCCAGACCTCATCGAATTGCGCGGTCCACTGCGGCTCGGTCGTGAGGTAGGCGCGCGTCAGGCGCTCTAGGAGGAGCCCCTTCTCCCTGGTGTCGCGAGCGATGCTCGCGTATTCGCTAAGAAGATCGTGGATCGTGGTCAACGGTGCCCCTGAACGTCGTGCGCGCCGGAGCGCGGTTTCTAGGGTCGAGATTACCGGAAGCTGTTGGCCTGACTGCTCGCGGTGTTCTGCCCGGACACCAGCAGCCACCAGCGGTCATCACGGGCAGGTCAAGGAGTCAACCGAACCTCCAGCAGGCCAGATGGCTGGCTGTCCGGGGTCGCGTAAATTTTGAGAACGGTAGGTTACGAGACGGTCAGACCCAGCGGTTGGCGGCAGGAAGCTGGCTCTCCTCAGACCAGGTTGGTTGAGGTGGCGCTCCGTCTTTGGCGCCAGAGACCCACGGTAGAGTTGGCCCGCGGCGAGGCCGTGGATCAAGTTGACTCGGAAAGAGGCAGGCATTGAATCTCGGAAAATCTGAGCTGGCCGCCCTCACCCGCATGTTCTCTGCATCAGTCATCCGAGAACTTGGTCGCAACGGATGTTCAGCACTCTTCGCGCGGCTACTGGTTCAGTCCGGCGTGGGTCCACATTTGCCTAGCGATGCCACCGTCGGTGACGTTTTCGACCGCGCATTTAGCCTGTTGCGTTCGTTGGGAAATCGAGACGAATACGTTTACCGCTCCGCTATCACCCAGAAGATCCTGCTTGGCCAGCATAACCTGCGAACCGCTACGATGCTTAGTGAGGCCCGTGTCGGCAAATGCAAGGCAGACGTTGTCGTTCTCAACGGCACATCTACAGCCTATGAGATCAAGTCCGAACGTGACTCTTTGACGCGACTGACGAATCAGGTAAAAGCCTACGGTGAGGTTTTCGCTGCGGTGAATGTGGTCACCAGCCCTTCGCACGTGAAGCAGGTATTTCGTCAGATCCCCGAATGGGTGGGGGTCTTAATACTGTCGGAGAAGTTCACATTGCAGATCGAACGCCCTGCCGTGGTCGACGCTGCGCGCACCGATCCGCTTGCTGTACTCGAGATAATGCGCGTCGACGAAGCGCACCGTGTGCTTCGGTCGCTCGACATCACGCCTCCGGACGTGCCAAACACGCAGATGCGCAGAGCCCTACGCGACTTGTATAGTCCGCTGGATCCGACAGTGATCCATACGCAAATGGTGGCAACACTTAAGATGACCCGCTCCCAAAGCGCGGCATCAGATTTCATCAAAACCATCCCAATTTCATTGCGCGCTGCCATGCTCACTGCAAGGATGAGCGGAGCGTCGGAAAAGAGACTTCTCGACGCAACGAGATTGTCAGTTCCCGCCGCTCTCGCCTGGAGTTGAACCCGATGTATCACCCCTACTTTCGAGGTAAGCAGTTTGAGCTCATCGCGTTGCGCGAGAGTGCCTCCCTTATTGCGGACGCGAACTTCGTTCCCATCATTGAACCGGTGAGGGAGACTTTGACGAGCCTTGAACGTGCACTGCGGGGGCTAGCAGATGCCGGGGCTCGCGCCATCGTCATCGTTAACCCTCGGCACGGAGAGATGAAGGCCGACGGCACCAGCATCAGTTCCTTCCTCGAACAGAACTACCGAGGCAACGACGCGATCTCGGCGGGCGTACTTCTCCTCAGCGAGACGTCCGCCGAGGTGGCCAAATATCTGGTGGACTACCATGTTGCTCACCCGCAAGCCATCATTCACGCGGGCTTCACCGAACCAAAGCTGCTTGCCTCGCTACTCGGCGAACGAATGCGTGAGACGACAAATGTCTTTATCGAAGATCAGGCTAGCACTCTATATCGACGTCACTTCCAGAACAGCACGCGTGTGCTTGTCAAGGATGGGTTCGTGCAGCGAAAAAACGCTGACTACGACCCGTTAGACCCGTTTTCGGATCTGCACATTACCTACGAAGAGTTCGGAGCGCAGGGTTACGGAGATTTTCTTACGGTCGGTGATCGGTACACGGAGGGCGGCGGACCCGCCTACGCAGTCGCAATCCACCTGACCTTCATCGACCCGGACAATGACGATGCGATGTTCGTATACCATTTTAAGTCAGATACCAATGATACCCCCACTGACCCAGCGGGTAAATTTCATCAAGCCCTTCAAAAGCTTGTAAATAAGTATGAATCGGGAACTTCAAAACTCCTGAACACCTCCGCGCTCGAAGAGTTTCGTTTCCTTCATGAGACAGGTCACTTTCCGGGTCTCGGCTACGTCAAGAAGCTCTCGATCCGTCACCATCTTGAGACTCTTGCCAACTACCACCGCCTCGCAGCAAATGCCTAACCGATTCTGTTGCGCTTCCTGCTTCGGTGACGTGAACTTGCGCGACAACGTTCTAGTTGATTTAGTTGTCGGCACTGGTACCTGTGGATACTGCCGGACACCGGGGGCTGCCCTCGTTCGACCGACAGAGTTGCGGGAGGCCTTCGAAGTGCTGGTTGGCGTTTACGAGGTCGTTGACAACGGGCTGTCCCTCCCAGAGATATTGCGCCAAGATTGGGCGCTGTTCAATCACCCCGTTATGCAGGACGACGCTCATGCAAAAGAGCTTCTCGCGGATGTGCTGGACAGCGGTGACCTCTTCCGGAAGGCCTTCGGACCGCCAGCAGGCTATGGCACGCAAAGCCTGACGAAATGGGACGACCTGCGCGCCGAAATGATGCACGGCAACCGTTGGTTCCTGAGCAAAGATATTGACTACGATAGGCTGCGCTACCTTTTCAGCTTGCTCATCGAAGACCCCTCAGTGCTGAGTGAGCGTTGGCATCGCGCCCGCATTATGAACGACGAAACCTTGTACACTCTTGAGGAAATGGGCGCACCACCACCAAGATATGCCGGGCACGGTCGAGCCAACCCGGCGGGGATTCCGTATCTGTATCTCGGGTCGTCGCCGAGTACTTCCATCTCGGAGGTTCGTCCGCACACGGCTGAGGCAGCATCCGTGGCGGAATTCTCTATCCCTGAACTAAAGGCGGTGGATCTTCGTAGTCCCCGAGAACGGATCTCGCCGTTTGGCCTCGAGGACGATCAAGTCGTCCAGCTGTTGGCAGACATACCATTCCTCGAACGTCTCGGCGACGAGCTCACGCGCCCCGTCCTACCTAAGAGCGCTCCATTCGAGTATGTTCCAAGCCAGCACCTCTGCGAGTTCATCAAGCATTGCGGATACGACGGGGTGATCTACCGAAGTTCGGTGAGCGAGGGCATCAACATTGCGCTTTTCCATCCAGAGGTGGCACGTGGCGGTGCTGTTCAGCGGTACACGGTAAAGCAGGTTGAAGTACACGTCGAGTTGGCAACCTGACAGCGAACCCGCACTACGGATCCGCAAGTCTGGCGCTTGGGCAGTTGGACCCACAACCGTACCGGTGTATCAGAAGCAAGGTGGCAAAGAACTCAGGTGCACGTCTCTCGCATTTTCAGGGAATCGAGACGTCTCATTGGCCTGCGCCATCCTGCGCCCGTCGCCGGGTGCTCGCGCGAGGCCGCCGGCCTCGCAACTATGGCGCACTACCGCGCGGTGCATCGATCGCGCAGCTCTCCGTTAGGAGACAGTCGCCGCTGCTCGGCTTCTCGTCGCCGTCGTACAAAACGGCAGGCTATTGCGACACGCGGTCGCCTCGCCTGCAACTCGCTGGGGCTCACAGGATCGCGCGTGCGCCCGTCTCGGGAAGACGTCTCGTTGCGGGACGTCTCGCTCTGTGCATCTAAGGGAGTTTCCAAGGCGGAGCCGCGCCACGGCGGGTGAGTCTCCTGACGCACAAACGCCAGTTCGTTGCGGTCGGGTGCACCTCGACGCGCTCGTCACTGGAGGGATGCACCATCGGCACGTCTCCAGCGAGGCCGCCTCGGGGAGCGAGGTCGCGGTTGAAGAATCCGGGGAAAGGGATGTTCCTCGAGCGAGCCGAGGGCGGACACGCTGTCGTCGTCTCGCCCTTCGGACGAGCAGGTCGATTCTCGATCGCTCTTCTTCCGGCCGGGACAAGGTTGAGGGAGCACGGCTTCAGCCAATGTCTCTGCGAGGTGATTTGAGAGCTTCGACGTGCCCTCGTCCAAGGGGACGCGCCTAGCCCGGCACGCCCCCTCTGCCCCCTTAGTTCCGCCGGTTCAGCACCTTCGTGCCCACCCCCGCGATCGCAGCGCCCACGATCGGCGCCACCAGGAACACCCACACCTGCCCGAGCGCGTCCGGCCCTGCGAACACCGCGGCGGCGATCGACCGCGCCGGGTTCACCGACGTGTTGCTCACCGGGATGCTGATCAGGTGCACGAGGGTCAGCGTGAAGCCGATGGCGAGCGGCGCGACGGCCTTGTACTCGCTCTTGGCGGTGACGGAGAGGATGACGGCGACGAAGACGGCGGTCAGGACGATCTCGGTCAGCAGGACTGCGCCGAGGCCGAAGCCGCCGGGGGAGGCGGCGCCGTAGCCGTTGGAGGCGAAGCCGGCGTCGCGGGCGGCGGTGAGGTAGCCGGCGGGGCCGTCGGCGGCGACGAGGAAGACCACTGCGGCTCCGACGAGTCCGCCGAGGATCTGGCTGACGATGTAGCCGGGGATGTGCTTCCACTCGGTGCGGCCGGCGATGGCGAGGCCGACGCTGACGGCGGGGTTGAAGTGGCCGCCGGAGATGTGGCCGACAGCGTAGATGCCGGCCATCACGGTGAGGCCGAAGGCGAGGGCGACGCCGAGGAAGCCGACTCCGAGCGCGTTGCCGGAGTCGGGGAAGGCGGAGGCGAAGACCGCGGTGCCGACGCCGCCGGCGACCAGGAGGAAGGTGCCGAACGCCTCCGACGCGTAGCGCGCTCCGGCCGAGTACTGCTCGGCGTGCTCGGTGCGCTGCTCGCTCGTGGTGCGGCTGGCGGAGTGGGGGCGGGCCATGATCGTTCTCTCTCTCGGGTCGGGGGAGTGCCTGCGGGGTCACCGGGCACCGGGACACTCCAGCACCAGGCGGACGCGCCGGAGTCGGGACGTGGAGGGCTCTCAGACTCCGTCGCTCGACGGTTCCGTGAGCGGCCTGGAGCCACTCGCTCGGCGGCCATCCCGGGGGCCCGTGCACAGGCGTCCGACACCGTAGCGACCGGCCGACGCGTGCACGTCCCAGCACCGGGGACAGGCGGGAAACAGGCTCCAGGTGGCACGTGCACCGCCTCACCCACCTCCCTCTTCTCCTCCGCCCGCCTCCCTGCCACGGTGCTCTGAACCGGTTTACAAAACCGGTTCAGACGCGGCGACGAGCGAAGGAGCTCCCATGGCGGGCAGACCGACGATCCTCGACGTTGCACGTGAGGCCGGCGTGAGCAAGGCGCTCGTCTCGTTCGCGCTCAACGACCGGCCGGGCGTCTCGCCCGACTCCCGCGAGCGGATCCTCCGCGTGGCCGCCGAGCTCGGCTACCGGCCCAGCCTCACGGCCCGCTCCCTCTCCACCAGCGTCTCGTTCGCGGTGGGCCTCGTCGTGGCGCGCGACCCGGCGGTCATCGCGGCCGATCCGTTCTTCCCCTCCTTCATCTCGGGGGTCGAGCGGGTGCTCGCCGAGCGCGGCCGGGTGCTGGTGCTCAGCGTCGTCGACCCGCCTCGACGCCATGCTGGTGCGACCTCTGGTCACGCGCCTCGTGGTCGGAGGAGAGGGCGGCCGCACCGAGCTGATCCGCAACTCCACCGACGGGGTGCGCACCACGGCGATCGGCGTCTCGGGCGGCTCCGGCACCCTGCGCGTCTACTCGCAGGACGGCGCGCTCGTGAGCGAGACGGCGCCGTCCGGAGCCGTGTCCGTGCAGCTGCCCGCGCAGGGCTTCGCGGTGCTGGTGGGCTGAGGTCGGCCCTGCTGGTCGAGTAGCCGCTACTCGATCGGCAGGGGGCGGTGAGTCCACGGAAGTCGCGGTACTCGCGTTCGAGTACCGCGACTTCTGCGTTCTCGCGGGGGCGAGGGCGGCGGGGAGGCGCGCGGCTGGGCGCGGACCATCAATTCGATGAGAGCGCTCTCTCGAAAACGCTTGACCTCTTCGCGGGGGCGTGCGTAAGCTCGCCGCACACCTCGTGAGAGCGCTCTCACATACGCGGAACAGCACGCGTGAGAGCGCTCGCAGGGGTGCCCCACCACCATCACGAAGGAGTGACCGTGCCCTATTCACGACGCACCAGGATCGCCGCGGCGATCGCCGGCGCCTCGGCCCTCGCCCTGATCGTCACCGGATGCTCGTCGGGATCCGACGCCTCCGAGGGCGGCGAGATCGAGCTGACCGTCACCACGTTCAACGCCATGGGCTTCGACGAGCTCTACGGCGAGTACGAGGACGCCAACCCGGGTATCACCATCGTCCCGAACAACATCGACACCGGCGGCAACGCGCGGACCGACGCGTTCACCAAGCTCGCCGCCGGCTCCGGACTCGCCGACGTCGTCGCGATCGAGGAGGGCTGGCTCGGCTCCGTCATGGAGGTCTCGGACCAGTTCGTCGACCTGCGCGACCACGGCATCGAGGACCGCAAGGCCGACTGGGTCGACTGGAAGTACGAGCAGGCGACCGACCCCGAGGGACGCGTCATCGGCTACGGCACCGACATCGGACCCGAGGGCCTCTGCTACAACACGGCCGCCTTCGAGGCCGCCGGCATGCCCACCGACCGCGCCGCCGTCGCCGAGATGCTCGGCGGACCGGACGCGACCTGGGACGACTACTTCGCCGCCGGCCAGAAGTACCACGACGCCACCGGCAAGGCGTGGTTCGACCACTCCGGATTCGTCTGGAACGCCATGGTCAACCAGCTGCCCGAGGGGTACTACACCTCCGACGGCGAGCTGAACGTCGAGGGCAACCCGGAGCTCGAGGAGCGCTGGGGTCAGCTGACCGACGCCACCGCCTCCGGCCTCTCGGCCGCGCAGAAGGCGTGGGACTGGAACAAGGGCAAGTCGTTCACCGACCAGACCTTCGCCACCTTCGTCTGCCCGGGCTGGATGTTCGGCACGCTGAAGAGCAACGTCGAGGCCGGCGGCGGGAACGCCGAGGCCACCGGCTGGGACTTCGCCGACGTCTTCCCCGGCGGCCCCGCCAACTGGGGCGGCTCGTTCCTCTCGGTTCCGACCCAGTCGAAGCACCCCGCCGAGGCCGCCGCGCTGGCGTCGTGGCTCAGCGAGCCGGAGCAGCAGCTGAAGGCGTTCGAGGCGGCCGGACCGTTCCCGAGCACCCTCGACGCGCAGAAGGAGCTCGCCTCGGCGACCGCTCCCGACCCCGGCATGAACGACTCCCCGACCGGCGCGATCCTTGCGCAGCGCGCCGAGGGCGTCGTCGCCCAGTACAAGGGCCCGGACGACTCGCTGATCCAGGAGAACGTCTTCGGACCGGTCCTGCAGAAGGTCGACCGCGGCGAGATCGACGGCAAGGAGGGCTGGAACGAGGCGCTCCAGCTCCTCGGTGAGCTCGTCGACTGATCCGGTCGGGCCGACGCACGGGGGCTGACGCCTCCGGGACGAGGCCCCACCATCACGGGAGGTCCGGCCGCCACCGGACCTCCCGGTCCCCGTGCGGCCGGGCCGCCCGCATCCCGGGCCGCCTCGCCGCACGGGAGAAACGCTGCCGCCCGCCGGCCGAGGCCTCTCCGGCCCCGCCGCCCGCGGCCGGCCCCGCCGCACGAGAGACTCCGGCCCCGCCGCATCCCCTCCGACTCCGACTCGACCTCGAAGAGAGCGCCATGACGAGCACACTCACCCCGCCGGCCACGGCGACGCCCCCCGCGGGGAAGCGGCGCCCGGCGCCCCGACTCCCGCTGACCTTCCGCCAGCGCGTGAGCCGCTTCGACGTGAAGGCCTCGCCCTACCTCTACATCTCGCCGTTCTTCCTGCTCTTCGCGCTGACCGGAGCGTTCCCGCTGGTCTACACGCTCGTCGTGTCGCTCTACGACTGGCAGCTGCTGCAGGGCCAGGGCGACTTCGTCGGGTTCGCGAACTTCGCGGCCGTGCTCGGCGACCGCTTCTTCTGGAACTCGATCGTCAACACGCTGAGCATCTTCCTGCTCTCCACGATCCCGCAGCTCGCCGTCGCGCTGCTGCTCGCGGCCGCCCTCGACCAGGCGCTGCGGGCCAGCACCTTCTGGCGGATGAGCGTCCTGCTGCCGTACATCGTCTCGCCGGTGGCGGTCGCGCTGATCTTCTCGAGCGTGTTCAGCGACCAGGAGGGCCTGATCAACAATCTGATCGGCCTCGTGGGCATCAGCCCGATCGAGTGGACCAACGACCGCCTGGCCAGCCACGTCGCGATCGCGACGATGGTCAACTGGCGCTGGACCGGCTACAACGCCCTCATCCTCCTCGCCGCCATGCAGGCCGTGCCGCGCGAGCTGCACGAGTCGGCGGCGATCGACGGGGCGAACGCGTTCCGCCGCTTCCGCTCGATCACGATCCCCAGCATCCGGCCGACCCTGATCTTCGTGATCATCACCGCCACCATCGGCGGCCTGCAGATCTTCGCTGAGCCGCGCCTGTTCGACGTGTCGAACGCCGGCGGCATCGGCGGGTCGGACCGGCAGTTCCAGACCACCGTCCTCTACCTCTGGGAGATGGCGTTCTTCCGCCAGAACTTCGGCGAGGCGGCCGCGATCGCGTGGCTGCTGTTCCTCCTGATCGTGCTGATCGGCCTGCTGAACTTCGCGATCTCGCGGCGGATCGCCTCCGTCGAGAACCGGATCTCGCAGCGTTCGAAGCGGCGCTCCGCCCGCCCCGCGACCGCGGACGAGATCGCCGCCGCGGACCCCCTGCTCACCACCACCGGCCTCGGCCAGAACGAGAGCGAGCGATGACCGCCCCCGCCACCTCCGCCGCCTTCCCGGTGCGCCGCGTCCGCGCCTCCCGCGCAGGCCGCGTCGACCGGCCCGGCTTCCTCACCTACGGACTGCTGAGCGCCTTCATTCTCGGCTCGACCTACCCACTGTGGTGGTCGTTCGTCGTGGCGAGCGGCTCGAACGCGACCCGCAGCGAGACCCTGCCGCTCGTCCCGGGCGGCAACTTCCTCGCCAACGCCTCGCAGGTGCTGACCGCGATCCCGTTCTGGACGGCGCTGCTGAACAGCGTCATCGTCTCGGGGATCATCACGCTCTCGGTCGTGTCGTTCTCGACGCTCGCCGGCTACGCCTTCGCGAAGCTGCGGTTCCGCGGGCGCGACGGCCTGATGATCGGAGTCGTCGCGACCATGGCGATCCCGACGCAGCTGGGCATCATCCCGCTGTTCATCCTGATGCGGCAGCTCGGCTGGACCGGCTCGCTCGGCGCCGTGATCGTGCCGACGCTGGTCACCGCGTTCGGCGTGTTCTTCATGCGGCAGTACCTGGTCGACGTGATCCCGGACGAGCTGATCGAGGCGGCGCGCGTGGACGGAGCGAACCAGTTCCGGACGTTCCTCACCGTCGCGGTGCCTGCCGCGCGACCGGCGATGGCGATCCTCGGGCTCTTCACGTTCATGATGGCGTGGACCGACTTCCTCTGGCCGCTGATCGTCCTCAGCCCCACGAACCCGACCCTGCAGACGGCGCTCGCGCAGCTGCAGTCGGGCTACTACGTCGACTACTCGATCGTGCTGGCCGGCGCCGTGCTCTCGGTGATCCCGCTGCTGGTGCTGTTCCTGCTCGCCGGACGCCAGCTCATCGCGGGCATCATGAGCGGAGCGGTGAAGGGCTGAGGCCCGGAGACTCCCGCGGGACCGGGTCGGGGGACATCGGACCGCGGGACGGGGGCCTCGGGCCCGGGGCCGTGGTGCTCCGGGTCCGGGGGTCGGGGGCTGCGGGGAAAGATAAGGCCGTGGACTGAGCGGCCGGCGGGTTCGCGACCCGGACGGTCGTCGTGCTCGGCGCATCCCGATCGCTGCCGCGCAGGGTCCCGCCGATCACGCCCCGTTAGGGCCTCCTGGCCGGACCTCCCGCCGCCTAGGCTGGCGCGGAGGAGGCGACATGGAGCCGAAGGACCCGCGCGACGAGGACCCCTCGAGCGGGCCGGCGCAGCCGCGTCCGGGGGACGGGCCGACGCCGTCGGAGCAGGCGCTGCGCGCGATCCGCGATGTCGCGAACGGGGCGGACCCGACGAGCGAGGCGTTCCGGCTGTCGAACGACTTCACCGACCGGCAGGCCGAGCGGCTCCGAAGCCTCCTCGCGCGCTTCCGTCGCGGGCGCTGACCGTCACGGGGGCGGCCTGCTGCCGGCGGCGGGCGATCGATCGCTGCGCGCCGGTCGTGTCGGCCATCGCCGAGGCGGCGCCCCCGACCGCGCTACGCCACCCCGAACGGTCGCGATCCGCGCCCTCTCACGCCGCGGACTCGCTCCATCGGCCCGGTCCGGCGGCCCGCATCACCCCCGAATGGCCGCGATCCGCGCCCCTTCGCGCCGAGGACGCCCTCCACGGTCCCGCTCCTCCGGCGCTCGGCTAGCCTCGGAGGCACCCGCGAGGAAGGCCTGCATGACCCACGACACCGCCTCGGCCGCCCCGACCCTCGAAGCCGTCGCCGCGCTGGCCGGAGTCTCCCGCGCGACGGTCAGCCGGGTCGTCAACGACTCCCCGCGCGTGAAGGACGGCGCCCGGACGGCCGTGCTCGCCGCGATCGAGCAGCTCGGCTACGTGCCCAACCGCGCCGCCCGCTCCCTCGCCAGCCGCCGCACGCAGACCGTCGCTCTCGTGGTGCCGGAGTCGGCGGCGAAGGTGTTCGCGGATCCGTTCCTCGCCTCGGTCGTGCAGGGCGCCGCGATGGCCTTCGCCGGCACCGAGTACACGCTGACCATCGTGATCGCGTCGGAGGCGGCGCCCGAGAAGACGCGGCGCTACCTGCTCGGCGGCAACGTCGACGGCGCGCTCGTCGTCTCGCACCACAGCGGCGACCACTCCTACGCGCAGCTCGGCGCCTCGCTCCCCGTGGTCTTCGGCGGGCGGCCGCTGACGGAGGAGGGCGGCAGCTACTTCGTCGACGTCGACAACACCGGAGCGGCGCGCACGGTCACCGAGCACCTCCTGGGCCTCGGCCGCACGGCCCCCGCGATGATCGCGAGCCGCCAGGACATGCCCGCCGCGATCGACCGCCTGTCCGGCTGGCGCTCGGCCGTCACCGCCGCGGGCCTCGACGACTCGCTCGTCGAGTACGGCGACTACTCGCCCGAGGACGGCGCGACCGCGATGCGCCGCCTGCTCGACTCCGGCCGGCCGATCGACGCGGTCTTCGCCTCCAACGACCAGATGGCGGCGGGCGCCCTGACGGCGCTGCGCGAGCGCGGCCTCACGGTGCCGGGCGACATCGCGCTCGCGGGCTTCGACGGCGACTACTTCGCCGAGGCGAGCGAGCCGCGCCTCACCACGGTGCGCCAGCCCTCCACGGGCCTCGGCGAGGCGATGGCAGACGTGCTGGTGCGCCTCCTGGCCGGCGAGGAGGTGCAGCGCGTGACGCTGCTGCCGACCGAGCTGCTGGTGCGCGGCTCCACGGTCGCGGGCGCGTGATCCCGCGCCGCCCTGCGCGGATCCGTTCGCTGAATCGCCCGGAGCGGCTCCCCGATGCGGCGTGTCGCGAGCCGATCCGGGCGACTCAGCGCGGGACGGGCTCGTCGGGGATCTCGAGCAGGTGGAAGGGGCCCCGGGGGAGCGGGCCTGTGCTCCACAGTGCGACGACGGCCCAGCCGAGGTCGGCGTGGGCGACGGCGCCCTCGGGCACAGTCCGGGTGAAGAGCGCGTAGTCGATCCCGTCGAGGGGGAGGGGGCTCACGTCCCACGCGGGCCGGTCGGCGGCCAGCTCCTGGGCCCGCGCCTCCGCCGCCACCATCGCCGCTCGCGTCCGGTCCACGGGCAGGCCGGCGGAGATCAGCGAGAGGAGGAGCGACCCGATCGCGAGCGCGGCCGTCGCGACCGGATCGGTGACCACTCCGTGCACCGAGCCGCGCGGCCCGAGGCGGACACCGGTCAGCCGCAGCGTCCGGACCGAGTACGAGCCGCCGTCCCGCTCGGCGCGCACCGAGAGGTCGTCGACCGGTCCGTCATCCGTCCGCCCGCTCCCGTCGACGGACCACGGATCGGAGACGGGGACCAGCGCGCGCACGCCCTCATCCGACTCCCTGCGGCGCCGCCGGTCAAGAGGCGCAGCTGGAATGCGGCCCCGGCAGGCCGGCCGGTCGGTGGGGACGCGTCAGGCGCGGAGCGCTCGCAGGACCCGGTCGACGTGCCGCTCGACCCACGTGCCGGTGAAGGGGCCGCTCCGCAGGAGCCATCGGTGGAGGATCGGGCCGAGCAGGAGCTCCGCCGCGCCGGAGGGGTCGGCCGCTCCTCCACTCGCGAGACGCGCGGCGATCGCGCTCAGCTGGGGCTCGAGCAGCAGGGTGCGGTACTGCGCGGCGAGCTCGGTGTCGGTCTGGATCGCAGCGGTCACCGCGCGCAGGAGCGGCTCGGCCACTGGGTCGCTCAGCTCGGCGGCAGTGCCGGTGACCAGGAGGAGCAGGTCGGCGCGCAGATCTCCGGAGTCCGGGACGGCGACGGCCCCGTCAGGAGTCAGGCTCCGCGCGAGGAGCGCGTCGAAGAGGATCGCACCGGTGGAGGGCCAGCTGCGGTAGAGGGTCTGCTTCCCGACTCCGGCGCGGGCGGCGACGCCCTCCATCGTCAGGCGCGGAAGCCCCTCGGTCCCGACGAGGTCGAGCACGGCGGCGTGCACGCGCTGCCGTGTCCTGCTGGTGGCCATTCTCTGATCCTACTGCGAAACGAGACGGAGCGTCTTGTTCGGAGTAGCGTGCAGGCATGACCACTCGACAGACCTGGCTGATCACCGGAGCCTCCCGCGGGCTGGGGCGTGCGCTCGTCCTCGCGGCGCTCGCCGAGGGCCACTGCGTCCTGGCCGCGGTCCGGGGCGCGCACTCCCTGCCCGAGCACGAGCGGCTGCAGGTCCACCGGCTCGACGTCGCGGACTCCTCCGCAGCCGCCGGCGCCGTCGACGCGGCCACGGCGATCGAGGGGCGCCTCGACGTCCTCGTCGACAACGCGGGCTACGGGCTCATCGGAACGGCGGAGGAGGTGGGCGAGGACGAGGTGAGGGAGCTGCTGGACGTCGACCTGCTCGGTCCGCTCTGGCTCTGCCGGGCCGCGCTGCCTGTGATGCGGCGGCAGGGGTCCGGACACATCGTGCAGATCTCGACCGTCGGCGCGGTGGGGACGATGCCGACGCTAGGGGTCTACAACGCGGCGAAGTGGGGCCTCGAGGGCTGGACGGAGGCGATGGCCGCAGAGGTCGCCCCCTTCGGCGTCCGCGTGACGCTCGTGCAGCCCGGGGAGATCGCCACCGACTGGGCCGGCGGCAGCATGCGGTTCGCGGCGCCGATGCCGGAGTACGACGACCTGCGGCGGGAGCTCTTCGGAGCGGCCGAGGTCCCCTGGCCGACCGACGGTCCGCAGGGAGGCACGCCTCCGGCCGAGGTGGCGGCGGAGATCCTCGCGCACGTCGCTGATCGGAGCGACGCCCGGTTCCGTCTGCTCGTGGGCGACGACGCTCCCGGTCAGGTGCGCGCCGCGCTCGAGAAGCGCCTCGCGGACTACGCCCTCGACCCGCGCTGGGCTGCGTCCGCGCTCTGAGGGACCGCCGCTGAGGTGCCCGGATCGGCTGGCAGTTCCGGCGTGTCGCGAGCAGATCCAGGCACCTCAGCGCGGAGGCGTGAAGGCCCGCAGGCGCTGCTCAGAACTCCTCGTAGTTGTAGGGCTCCGGGTCCTCGTCGATCACGGGGCGCGCGATCGTGGCGCGGTTGCTCTTGATGCGGGAGCGGATGTCCTCGACGGCGGCCTCGACGGCGCCGGTGGTCGACTCCTCGTCCTTGATGGAGACCTCGACGGGGACGGCGACCAGCTCGCTGCTCGCGTCGAGGGTCATCTTCGCCTCGATGAGCTCGCCGTCCTCGGTGAACGCCGGGACCGTGACCGCTTCGGAGTGCTCCTGGCGGTCGATCGCGGTCACCAGGTCGAGGAGGGCCTCGGTCACGGCGTCGGTCGTCACGAAGCTCTTGGAGGCGTAGGTCAGCTGCTGCATGCCTCCACTCTCCCGAACGGGAGCGCCCCTCGCGCGGGGTTGCGCCTCGTCCGCCCAGCCCGTAGCAAAGGGGGAGCACGACCGGCGCGGGCGCGAGGAGTCAACCCTCTAGGCCGCGATCCGCGCGTCCGCTTCCCTGAAGGCGGGGCCTCGGGAGGAGGCGCGGGGGTCTCGGGATCCCGGGGCCCCGGCACTCGATCGGGAGGGGACCGGATGCGGCGTGGGGGACTCCGCGGCGACCGGGCGTTCCAGGGCGCCTTCCTGATCGGAGTCGGCCTCATGGTGGCCGTCGACGAGATCGTCTTCCACCAGATCCTCGCCTGGCACCACTTCTACGACCGCTCCACTCCGGCGATCGGCCTGCTCTCGGACGGGCTGCTGCACGCGGCCGAGATCCTCGCACTCGTCGGCGGCGGCTTCCTGCTCGCCGACGCCCGGCGCCGATCCGCTCTGCGTCCGCGCACGGCGTGGGCCGCGGGGCTCACGGGGGCGGGGCTGTTCCAGCTGTGGGACGGAGTCGTCGACCACAAGCTGCTCCGGGTGCACCAGGTGCGCTACGACGTCGACCTGCTGCTCTACGACTCCGTCTGGATCGCCTCCGGAGCGGTGCTGCTGGCGGCGGGCCTGCTCCTCCTGCCGCGGCGACGGCGCGCGACGGCGTGACCCCGCACGCCGACCACACCCTGCTCGACCCGGGCCTGCTGCTCCTGGCCCCGCTGGCCGCGGCGGCGGCGCTCGGAGGGGGCGCCGCGGCCCTCGAGCGGCGGCGCGGACGGCCGTGGCCGCTGCACCGGACCTCCCTGCTCCTCGGCGGGCTCGCGACCGCGGCGCTCTGCTTCACGGGTCCGCTCGCGGAGTGGTCGCACGCGGATCCGCGCGGGGCGATGCTGACGCACCTGGTCCTCGGGATGCTCGCGCCGCTCCTCCTGGTGCTCTCGGCCCCCGTCACCCTGGCCCTGCGCGCGCTCGACGTCACGGCTGCCCGGCGGCTCTCGCGGCTGCTCCGGAGCCGCCCGGCCCGTCTCCTCGCCCACCCCGTGACGGCGCTCCTGCTCTCGACGGGCTCCCTCTGGCTCGTGCACGCGACCGGACTGCTCGCCGCCGCGCACGCCGATCCGCTGCTGCACCTCGCGCTCAGCGTGCACTTCCTCCTCAGCGGCTGCCTGATGACGGCGGCGCTCGCCGGAGTCGATCCGAACCCGCACCGCGCCCCGTTCGGCCTGCGCCTGGGGGTGCTCGGAGCGGGCATCGCCGCGCACGGGCTGCTCGCGACCGTGCTCTACGCGGAGGCGCCGGACGAGACCGGACGCCAGGCGGCGCTCCTGCTGTTCTACGGAGGCGACCTGCTCGAGACGGCGCTCGCCGTGGTCGTCTGCGCCCGGCGCTACGCGGCGACGGCGCCCCGGCAACCCCCTCCGCCGAGCGCGCCCTGCTCCCTACGCTCGGACGCATGCTCCTCATCTTCGGGACCCGAGCCGTCGAGGACCTCCTCCGGACGCTCGTCTTCGTCTGCCGCGTCTGCGGGCAGCGCGACGAGCAGCGGATCCTCCGCCGCCGGACGCGCCTCTCGCTCTTCTTCGTCCCCGTCCTGACCGTCTCGACCCGCTACCTGCTCGAGTGCTCGCACTGCCGCACAGTGTCCCCGATCAGCAAGGAGGAGGCGCAGGGCTCCGTCCGCTGGGCCGGCAACTCCGACCAGTGACCGCCCCGAGCGGGAGGCTCCCGCGGTGCGCTCAGCGCACCGGAGCCGGCACCGCCGCGGGACGCGCGGCGACCGCGGCCGCGCGCCGCGTCGCCCAGTTGTTGAGCAGCAGCGCCGTCACGACGACGGCCGCGCCGAGCAGGGCGACGGGCCCCGGCCGGTAGCCGCCCGCCATGCTGATCGCGAAGGTCGTGACCGGGACGAGGTTCTGGAAGAGCGTGCCGTTGAGGGCGCCGAGCAGCTTGATGCCGGCGTTCCACAGCAGCACGGCGACGACGCCGGCCAGGAGGATCAGGTAGGCCAGCTGCGGCCATGCCGCGAGCACCTCGGCCCCGGTCGGCGGGTGCGCGGAGCCGGTGGCCGTCGCCACGGCGACCGCGACGGCGATCGAGGGGCAGCCGAGCGCGGTGGTGAGCGTCGAGTACCGCAGCGCCGACCAGCCGGGGAACGCCGCGGCTCCGCGCGTGTAGACGACCCAGCAGATCGCGCCGAGCAGGGCGAGCAGCTCGCCGAACCCCAGCTCGCCGTCGAGGAGGAGGGCGACGTCGCCGCGGGTGACGACGAGCGCGACTCCGGCGAGCGCGAGCAGGATGCAGCCGACGGTGGCGGCCGGCGGCAGGCGACGCGCGCCGATGCTCGCGAGCACCGCGCCGATCGCGGGCATCATCCCCATCATCAGGCTGACGTTCGGGGCCGAGGTGAACCGCAGAGCCGTGAAGGCGAGCAGTCCGAAGCCGGCGAATCCGGAGGCGCCGAGCAGCGCCAGCCGCCACCCGCGGCCGTCGAGCCGGAAGGCGCGGAGCCCCTCCGCCCGGGCGAGCAGCAGGGCGAGGACGACCGCGGCGGCGGTGTAGCGGATGAGAGTCATGAAGAAGGAGTCGACCGTCGCCGCGATGCTGTCCGCGACCGGCAGCATGCCGCCCCAGAGGATCGGCGGGATCAGGCAGAAGAGCAGACCTCGCGACCGCATGGCGCCCCTGACCCGTCGGGTGCGGCCGCCCCGGGCGGGGGCCGTCGCTCGATGGTGGACCCCGGCGGCTCGGCGCACAAGAGCGCCGCCGACCCCCGAACGGCCCGCCGCGGGGCCGAGCGGAGAGGGGTGCGCCGGGTGTGGAGGAGGCTCGGCGAGCCGACTGACCGAATACGACGAAGACGAAGAAGCCGCAAGGACCTTGCGTGGCCCCTTTAGGGTGACAAAATTCACTTGCTTCCATCATCTCCGTGCCCCTAGGTTGATCGCAGCACCCCCGATGCTGTCCTCTGTCAGGCCCTGCTCCGATCCCCCCGTCGGACGCCGATCCTCACTCGGGTCGCGCCCACCCCGGCGACGACCTCCGTTCCGCGCGGGCGCTCATCAGCGCACATCGGCCCCCGGCCGCGGAGAGGAACAGTCATGAGCACACAGCCCGGCCACGGCGCGGACGAGCCGACGGCTCCCCGTCGCCGGGCGACCTGGGAGGCGCACGACGAGACGGCCTCGCGCCCGCTCTCGGGACGCCGTGCCGCCCGCTCCGGGCGCGAGCGGGTCTCCGCTCCGCGCCGCCTCGCGTCCGCGACGCCTGCCGGAGCGGTGACGGTCCCCGCCGCCCCGACCGCGGTGCTGGAGCGTCCGGCCGCCCCGCCCGCAGTGGTCGAGCGACCGGCCGCCGCGACCGCTGTCCTGGAGCGTCGGGCCGCGATGGTCGAGGGTCCGGCCGCGCCGACCGCCGTGGTCGAGCGTCCGTCCGCCCCGACCGCGCTCCTGGAGCGCTCGGCCGCCCCGACCGCGCTGCTCGAGCGTCCGCCGGCCCCCACTGCGGTCCTCGAGCGCACCGGGCTCCCCGCCGTCGACGCCGACCGGCTCCCTCCGGCATCCACTCCGATCCGCGGCACGCGCCCCCGCAGCGGCCGCCGCGCCTCGTCGCGCATCGGCGACCTGGTCGCCGCCCTCCCCGCCCACAACGAGGAGGCCGGGATCGCCGCGGCGATCGAGGGCCTGCGCCGGCAGACCTGGCCGCCGGACCGGATCGTCGTCATCGCCGACAACTGCACCGACGCCACGGTCGAGATCGCTCTCGCGCACGGCGCCGAGGTGTTCGTCACCGTCGGGAACAGTCACAAGAAGGCGGGAGGCCTCAACCAGTTCCTCGCCGAGGTCCTCCCGGGGCTGCAGGACGACGACCTGGTGCTCGTGCAGGACGCCGACTCCGCGCTCGACTCCGGGTTCCTCGAGATCGCCCGCGGCAGGCTGCACGGCGGCATCGGCGCGGTCGGAGGAGTGTTCCGCGGCGGCGAGGGCGGCGGCTTCGTCGGCCACCTCCAGCGCAACGAGTACGCGCGCTACGCCCGCGACGTGCGCCGGCTGAACGGGAAGTGCCTCGTCGTCACGGGCACCGCGGCCGTGCTCCAGGTCGCCGTGATGCGCCGCATCAGCGCGGCCCGCCTGGCCGGCTCCCTCCCCTCCGGAGACGGCATCGGCGGCATCTACGACACCACCGTCCTCACCGAGGACAACGAGCTCACGTTCGCGATCCGCCACCTCGGCTACGACGTGCTGAGCCCTGCCGGCTGCACCCTCGTCACCGAGGTCATGCCGACCTGGGGAGACCTCTGGCGTCAGCGCCTGCGCTGGAAGCGCGGAGCGGTCGAGAACTGCGTGCAGTACGGCTTCACGCGGGTCACGGCTCCCTACTGGGGGCGCCAGCTGCTCACGATGCTCGGCTGCATCATCACCTACGTCTACCTGGCCACGATCGTCTACGCCGTCGGCTGGGGCGAGCTGAGCCTCCAGCCGTTCTGGCTGGCCGTCACCGCGATCTTCGTCGTCGAGCGGATCGTGACGGTCCGCGACCGCGGCTGGCGGTACATGCTCGCCGCCGCGTCGATGTACGAGCTCGTCGTCGACCTGTTCCTGCAGGTCGTCCACACCAAGGCCTACCTGGATGCGCTGACACGCCGTCGGCGCGACTGGTGAAACAGAGAGAGAGACATGTACAACCACATCGGAACAGCCGCCGGAGCCGGAGTCGGTGCCGGAACGCTCGCCATGACCGGGTTCGACTCGGTCTGGCTGGCACTCGCGGCCTTCGCCCTCATCGCTGCGGGGACCGCCGTCCTGCGCATCGCTCCTCGCCGCAAGCGCGAGGTCTGAGACACGGTGGCGGGCGGGGGACAGCCCGCGCCCGTCACCGTCCCACGACCGCCGTCGCCGCGGAGGTCCGGCTCGCGGTGGAGTAGCCGGTCTTCGTCCCGGTGACGGTCAGCGTGATCCGCTTCCCCGCCTGAGCCTTCGTGAGCGTGAACCGCGGCGACGTCGCTCCCGCGATGGCCGCGCCGTCCGCCTTCCACCGGTAGGTGAGGTTGACGGGGGTCGGCGTCCACGGACCCGGGGCTGCCGTGAGCACCGCTCCGACCCGGGCCGTGCCCGTGACGGTCGGCCTCGCGGCGCCGAGGGTGCCGGCGGCGACCGGTGCGGTCGGCTGCGAGGTCGTCGGGCCGGAGCCGTCGGCGGCGCTCACCGTCACGGTCACCCGCTTGCCGACCGCGGAGGAGGGGACCACGAGATCCGGACCCGTCACTCCCGCGATGTCGACGCCTCCCGCCGCCCAGCGATGCACGAGCGGTCCCGTCCGGCCGGCGGAGGAGGACAGTGTCGCGCCCACCGCGGCGGTCCCGACGACGACCGGAGCCGGCGCCGCGTCGGACCGGTAGACCGCGACGTGGTCGACGAGCATCGTCCCGCCGGAGCTCTTCGGAGCGGCTGCACTGTCGCACCCGCACACGCCGTTCGGCAGCCCGCCCCCGATGGCGAGGTTCAGGATCAGCAGCACGTCGTTCGGGACCGCGGCCTGCCACGCGGCCGTCCCCACCTCCGACTCCCGCACCACGTGCCGGGTGACGCCGTCGACGAGGAACTCCACGCGCTCGTCGCCGGGCACGGTCCGGTCGAGCAGGGCGGAGTAGCGGTGGAACCCCGTCACGCAGGACGCGCAGTCCAGCATCCCGCTCGTCCGGCCGGCGGGCTCGTCGCAGGGGCCGCCGTCCGGCGCTCCGCAGTGCAGCGTCTGGATCACCTGGGCGGTGCCGTTGACGGCCTCGAGCATGTCGAACTCGCCGGTCGCGGGCCAGTCGATGACGGCGTTCGCGTCCCGCCCGAGAGCCCAGAAGGCGGGCCAGTAGCCGGTGGCCTGCGCGACGTCCGGCAGCTGGATCGAGGCGGTCATCAGCAGTCGGCCGCCCGCCGGCGCCGAGAACGACTTGTCGGCGGTGACGATCCGCCCGGAGGTCCATGCTCCGGCGGAGTCGCGGAGGGCGCGGATTCCCAGAGCGCCGCCGCCCGTGAGGAAGACGTTCGCCGTCGACGCGGTCGTCCGGTCGACCGCCCCGGTGCCCCAGGTGCCGACCTCGTGCTCCCACTGGCTCCCGACCGGCGCGCCCGCCGGCCCGGTGAAGTCGTCGCGCAGGAGCGTGGTCCAGCCCGGGGCGTCGGCGGGTGCCGCCGTGACGGCCTGGCCGGCGGACGAGGCGGTCGGAGTCGTGGACGCCGGTGCGAGGGCGGCGACCGCCTGCGGGGGTGTCGCCGCCAGCACTCCGAGGCACAGGGCTGCGAGGGCGAGGGCGAGTCGCGGCCGGTCGAGGAGTCGTGAAGGCATGGCGAGTCCTCTGCGTCGAAGGGGCGCGCAGCTGCACGCGCCTCGACGCTAGTGAGGAGTACTCGCTCTCCCCCCACCCTCCAGGCGGGGTGATCTCCGGCACGAAAGCTCACGAC
The DNA here is from genome assembly GCF_002932395.1 of Rathayibacter sp. AY1D9. Lineage (NCBI taxonomy): Bacteria > Bacillati > Actinomycetota > Actinomycetes > Micrococcales > Microbacteriaceae > Rathayibacter > Rathayibacter sp. AY1D9. The sequence goes on along the minus strand of NZ_PSVQ01000020.1, from coordinate 14,548 downwards.
CGGGCTCGGCCGGGCCGGGTCCAGGGTGCTGGCAGAGGGGCGGCCGCCGTCGCCTCCGATCGCCCGTTCGAAGGAGAACACCATGCACCGTCGTTTCACGGCCACGCTCGCCGCGATCGCCCTCGCCCTCGGAGGGGCCGTCGCCGTCGCGACCCCCGCCTCCGCCGGGCAGCTCGTCTACCGGAACGGCGGCCCGGGCAACTGCTACGAGGTCCGCTCGCAGCGCGACTCCCTGGGTCGCGCGCAGGTCACGGTGTGGTGGCACTGCGACCAGGCGAGCAACGTCAAGGTCATCTGGAAGAACGGCCCGGACAGCGGCTGCAACACGATGAGCGTCATCAACCGCAAGTTCAGCGACAGCTCGGGAGTCGCGTCCCGCTTCGACCGCCTCGTCTCCTGCTGACCCGGACGGGCTGCCCCTGATCCCTTCCGCGAGACGCCACCTCGGTACGCGGCACGCCGCGCGAGGTACTCGGGTGGCCTCTCGCGGGAGGGGGGCGGCGGCGGCCCCGCTCAGTGCTCGGCGCGCCCCGAATCCTCGATGAGGCGCACCTTCACGTTCACGGCGAGCGGCCCCGAGACCAACGGGTCGGCGGCGAGCAGCGCGTGCATCCGCTCGCCCACCAGGCGGAGCGTCTCGGGGGCCGGCAGCGCGGCGGACGCGGCGATGTGCGCGCTCACCGTGGTGAACCCCTCCGACCGGTCGATGTCGACCAGCACGTCGGGCTGACGCAGGTCCAGTTTCACGGCGAGCGCGTCGGCCGCGGCCTCGACGATCGGCTGGGCGGGGTAGACCCCCGCGACGCCCTCGATGTCGCGGATCTCGGCGGTCAGCCGCTGCGAGAGCTCGGTGTCGTCGGTCATTCCCGCTCCTCCCGGTGGGGGTACACGTCGTCGACGGTCACGTCGATCGCGCCGACGGTCAGCTCGGTGTGGCGCTCGAGGGCGTAGCGGATGCGCTCGCGCAGGCGGTCGGCGGCCACGGCGACCGGCAGGCCGAACTCGAGGGCGCAGGTCACGTCGATTCGAACCACGGCGCCGGGAGCCGAGACGTCGCCGTCGAGGGTGCAGCGGCCCATGATGACGCCGCCCATCGTGTCGCCGGCGCGGCGGATCATCCCGCGCACGGCCGCCTCGGTGAGCGCCAGGCGGAGGGTCGGGTCGGGGTCGCGGACGGGGATGTCGCGGCCGGAGCGCACCTCGGAGCGGATCGCGTCGAGCAGGCCGGCGATCCAGACCTCGTCGCGGTCGGGCTCGCGGTCGGCCTCCTGCCGCAGCGCCCGCGCGGAGAGCTCGGTGAGGCGGGTGAGGTTCGCGAGTGCGAGCCGGCACGCGGCGGAGTTCTCGATCGAGGGGTCGCGCGGCTCGCGGCCGCGGTCGAGGTACTCGCCCAGCTCCTCGAGCGTGTGGCCGTCGAGGTCGTCCTCGGGCACGGCGGCGTCGTCGGTCATCGCCATGCCTCCAATTCGTGGAGCAGGAATCGACGGGCCCGGGCGAGGAGGCCGCGGACCGTCGAGACGGGGAGTTCGAGAGCGTCGGCGATCTCCTGGTAGCTGTAGCCGGCGGTCTCGCGGAGTAGCCAACAGCGTCGCTGATCAGCAGGCAATCGGTCCAGCGCTTCCCAGACCGCGTCCAGCTGGAGTCGTGCCTCGACGATGCGCTCGGGGGAGTGCTCGGGTGGCGCGGGCGGATCCCAGTCGTCGATGTCGTCGTGGCGGCGGCGGACGCGGATCCGGTCGATCGCCTTGTGGGTGACGATGCGCATCAGCCAGTTGCGGATGTGCGCCGGGCTGTCGAGATCGGCCAGACGCCGCCAGCCGGTGAGGAACGCCTCCTGCACCACGTCCTCGGACTCCGCCTCGGAGCCGAGGAGCTTCGCGGCGTAGACGCGCATGAGGGCGCCGTGGCGGCGGGCGAGCTGCTCGAACGCCTGCACGTCGCCGTCGACGGCGCGCGCGGCGAGGGTCGCGTCGGACGCGTTCAGGAGGGGGTCGTCGTCGATGAGCGCCTCCTCCGCGGTCCCGCGCGCGGTGTCCCCGCGCGCCGATGCCCTCAGTGTGGGGCGCCGTCCGGCATGACTACCAGCCTTGACAACGGGCCGCCGAATCCGCTGGCCGGATTGCGAGTGCCGCCGATGGGGGACGTCTCGAGACGGGATTCGTGACATTCCGGCTCCTCGACACGTCTTGATTCCGTACCCCTCGTGCGTCCCCCCGAGCGCACGGACCCCGAACCCGGAAGAAGTCCCCCATGCACTGCTCCCTCCGCCGCCGCCCCGGGCGGACGTCATGAGCGAGTCGACCTTCACCCTCGGCAGCCCGTTCGCGGGCGACGAGCGGGCCGACCGGCGCTACGAAGCCTCCGGCGACGATCCGTCCGCCGCGTCCGCCGTCTACTCCGAGGCGTACGGCGGAGGCGAGTTCCGCGTCGCTCCGTTGCAGCGCGGCTTCTCCTACCGCTACGCCGTCCGCGGCAGCGACCGGGTGACCCTGCGCACCTCCGACTGCTCCGGCGCCCTCACCGGCCAGGTCCCCCACCTGAAGGAGTACGTCGTCGGCTGGTTCCGCGCCGGAGGCGGACGCCTGAACCTGCCGCCGTTCACCCGGACCGGCGCGCTCTCGGCCCCGTTCCTGTTCCCCGCGGAGCGCCAGTTCGGGCTCGAGTTCGAGCCGCACCGGCAGAACCTCATCCACTTCGCCCCCGGGTTCCTCGAGGACGTCGCGACCGAGACGCACGCCGGCCCCCGCCAGCCCGTCTCCTTCGACCACGGGGCGGACGCCGACCCCGGCGTCCTCGCCCGCTGGCGCGCCGCGGTGACGGAGGCGAGCGCCGCGCTCGCGACGGCCGCGATCACTCCGCTCGTGCGCTTCACCGCCGAGCTCGACCTCGCCCGCGTGCTGCTCCTGCTGTTCCCGTGGCGCGCGTGGGACGTGCCGGCCGTGCTGCGGCGCCCGTCCGCCTCCCGCACCCGGGTGGCGCTCGACTTCCTCCAGCACCACGCCCACGAGCCGATCACCCCGGCCGACGCCGCCCGCGCGGCCGGTCTGCACACCCGCACACTGCAGCAGGCGACGAAGCGGCACCTCGGAGTGTCGCCGTCGGTCTACCTGCGCGACGTGCGGCTGGACCGCGCCCACTCCGACCTGGTCGCCGGCGACCCCTGCTCGACCACCGTCGCCGCGGTCGCCCGCGAGTGGGGCTTCGGCAACCTCGGCCGCTTCGCGAGCGCGTACCAGGTGCGCTTCGACGAGAAGCCGAGCCACACGCTGCGCCGCTGACGCTCAGCCCCTGCGAGCCCGAGGGCCCGGACCGTCTCAGGACGGTGCCGGGCCCTCGTCGTCTCCGGGTGCGTCCCGAGGGACCGTTTCGGAGGATGCTCCATCGTGTCCTCCGACCGGTCTTCAGGACACGGACCTCGTGACACTCGGCGCCGGCTCAGCCCGGCTGATGCACGTGGATGTCGCTGCTCGACGTCACGCCGTTGAACTCGAGATACAGCTGCCCCTCGACGACCGACACGGTCAGTGTGTTGCGGCGCTCGAGTACCGCGACCGCGGCATCCAGGAACCCCTGGTCGAAGCTCTGCACGGTGATCTGCTCGAGCTGGTGGACGCGCTTGCCGGACCACGCCGCGATCACCTTCTCCGGGTTGCGATGCGTGTAGACCGTCGTGCGGTCGGCCAGCTTGCTCCCGAAGTGCAGTCGCTCGGCGTCCGGCGCGCCCACCTCGATCCACGTGGTCAACCTGCCGGTGAGATCGCGGACCAGCACCGCCGGCTCGGTCGCTGTCGACGAGATCCCCTCGCTGAAGGTGATCCCCTCCACGTATTCGAGGCAGTACGCGAGCACGCGCGTCATCATGTACGCGTCGGTCTCGGAGGGGTGCCGAGCGGCCCGCAACGTGATGTCCTCGTAGACACCGCGGTCCACATCAGCCAGCTGTATCGCGAAGTTGTACATCACTGCGCCGGCTGCCACGTGTGGGAGCTTATGTCCTCTCGCTCATCGAGGAGCGCGAGGCTTCTCCGGCGCCGGTGGGCGCATCAGGTTCGCGCGCCTACTGGGGGGCGCCTCCGCGACCAGGAGCTCGAGGCCTGGCTCGGAGTCAGCCGGACGCCGATCCGGGAGGCGCTGCTCCGGCTGGCCCGCGTCGGCCTCGTCTCGGCCAAGCCCGGCCGGGCGACGATCGTGACCCCCGCCACGGCCGAGAGCATCAGCGACGCCCAGCAGATCGCCGCCGCCATGCACGAGCTCGCCACGCGCCTCGCCGGCCCGGCCGTCACTCCGGAGGCGCTCGCCGCGATGGAGTCGGCGAACGACGACTTCGCGCGGGCGCTGGCGGAGGGCGACGTCGAGCTGGCGCTGCGCTCCGACGACGCGTTCCACGCGGTGCTCACCGGGCTCAGCGGCAACGGGATGATCGAGGACGTGCTCGAGCAGGCCACTCCGCTCATCCGCCGTGCCGAGCGCCAACGCTTCGCCTCCCTCGCGGCCCGCGGATCCGTGGAGCAGCACCGCGCGATCGTGGAGTCCCTCCGCGCGGGCGACACCGAGGGCGCCGCCCGCCTCAGCCGGGAGAACTGGATGACGCTCGACCGTCACCTGCACGAGGCCTGACGCGCTGCTCCTCCGCGGGGAGGAGTCCGCGCTCGGTCATGCGCGAGGCCGACGCGATCGCATCCGCGACGAACCGCTCGGTCAGGTCGGCATGCCCTCGCCCGCGCGCTCCGCATCCGTCCCGAGAGCTGAGCGCCGCCCTCCCCGCGCCTCCGCCGCCGAGATGCGGGTCGAGGCTGATGCCGGGCGCGGCGCGGAACGACGGACGGCAGACGCGCGGGCGGCCGGAGCGCTCTGGAACACTCGAGCGAGGGGCGGGGGCTCCGGAGCGGGGGAGCCGTGGCGTCACGCTTCGTCGAGCTCGACGGTCTGCGCGGCCTCGCCGCCCTCGGCGTGGTCGTCTACCACTTCACCACCGCGTTCTCGCTCGATCATCCGGATGCACCGCCGGGATCCTTCGCGCTCCCGTTCGGCGAGTTCGGCGTCCAGCTCTTCTTCGTCATCAGCGGTTTCGTGATCCTGATGTCCGCGGACCGCGCGCGGCGGCCGTCGGACTTCGCGATCTCCCGCGTCAGCCGCCTCTACCCGTCCTACTGGATCGCGGTGGTCGTCTCGATCGTCGTCGGCGCTCTCGCCCGCGTCCCCGGCACCGACCTCACGCCGCTGGAGCTGCTGCTCAACTTCACGATGGTGCAGCGGCTGCTGCTGGTGCCCAACGTGAACGGCGCGTTCTGGACGCTGGCCGTCGAGATGCAGTTCTACCTGCTGGTGCTGCTCGTGCTCGTCCTCACGAAGTGCCGGTTCACGGATCGGCTGGTCCGCGTGCTGGTGGTCGTCTGGCTCGGCGTCGCCGTGACCGCCTCCGTCGCCGCTCACCTCGCCTCGGGAGGCGTCGACGTCGTCTCGGCGCCGGTCGCCGTCCGGGTCCTGGCGAACCTGACGCTGGCCGAGTACGGACCGCTCTTCTGCGTCGGGATGCTGCTGTTCCTCTCGCGACGCCAGGGGCGCTTCGAGCTCCTCGCCGTGCCGGCGGCTCTGATCGCGGCCCTGAACGCCCAGCTCCTCCACGGCGGGCCGGACGGAGCGGTCGTCCTCGGCGTCTGCGCGGCCGTCGCGGTCGTCGCGATGCGGCGCCGGACCGCCGTGCTGCGATGGGCGCCGCTGCTCTGGCTCGGGCGGATCAGCTACTCGCTCTACATCCTCCATCTGGTCGTGGGCAGCGCGATCGTCAGCGCGCTCTGGCCGCTGATCGGCCGCGACGGAGCAGGACTCGTCGCCTTCGTCGTCGTCCTCCTGCTGTCCTGGGGCGTCAACGCGGTCGCCGAGGAGCGGTGGAGCCCCGCCTGGCGCCGCGCCCTCACCCGCCGGCGCGACCGCCGGCTCCCGGCGGGGACGGCGACCGCGGCCTGACGCGGCTGTGCACTCCGCTGGCCGCTCAGCGAGTGCGCCGCGGGGGCCTGTGGACGCCGGTGGCCGCGAAACGCATCTCCGCTCGACGTTCCCTGCACCTTGGCTGAACCACCGGGACGTCCGGGCCCCGGGCCACGTCTTCATCATGTGCCACGGATCGTGAGCACCGCGGCCCCGGCCACGACCTCTGACCATCTGGAGAAGATCATGACCAACGTCACCCCCACCAGCCTCGCCAACGCCTCCTCGGCCAAGCACGGCACCGCCACCTCGGCCGGCAAGAACACGATCGCCGACGGCGTCGTCGAGAAGGTCGCCGGCATCGCGGCCCGCGAGGTCCCCGGCGTGCACGACCTGGGCAACGGCGCCGCCCGCGCCATCGGCGCCATCCGCAACGCGATCAACGCGCAGGACCGCGGCCAGGGCATCTCCGTCGAGGTCGGCGAGAAGCAGGTCGCCGCCGACATCACCGTCGTCGCCGAGTACCCCGTCGCACTGCAGAAGCTCGCCGACAGCATCCGCTCCGCCGTCTCCGAGGCCATCTCCTCGGTCGTCGGCATGGAGGTCGCCGAGGTGAACGTCACCATCTCCGACGTCTTCATCCCCTCGGACGACAAGGACGACGAGACCGAGAGCCGCGTCAAGTGACTCCGTCCCACATCGGCCTGGTCCTCGGCGCGGTCCTCGCGCTGACCGCTCTCGTCTTCGGCTTCTGGGCGCTCCTCTGGGTCGCCCTCGCCATGGCGATCGGCTACGGCGTCGGGCGGGTCGTCGAGGGCAAGCTCGACCTGCGCTCCCTCGGCGACACCCTCCGCGGGCGGCGGTCTTCGTGACCGCGGCGGTGATGGCCGACGAGGCCAGCCACGGCCGCACGACGATCAGCTCGCGCGCCGTGCGCCGAGTCGTGTCGGCCGTCACCGCGGAGGCGCTGGACGTGAACTCGTCCGATGTGTCCGTCGAGCTCGACGACGAGGGAGGACGCCTCCACGTCGTCGCGCACGCCCCCATCCACGTCACGCCCCTGGGCGAGACGGGCCGCCGCTCCTCCGGGACGCTGCTGGACCGACTCAGCCGGGCGCAGACGACCATCCGCTCGCGCTGCCTCGAACTGACGGGCTCCACGATCGGCCGGGTCGACCTCCGGATCACCGGTGCCGACCTCCGAGAACGAAGGAGGGTGTCGTGACGACTCCCACCACTGCCGGCCGGGCGCTCTACCCGCGCCTGGTGCGGCGCGAGACGCACTCGTCCCGCTCCGGATCGGCGATCGTCCTCGCCGTCCTGCTCATCCTCCTGTTCGCGTGGCTGGGCACGGAGGCGGTCCTCGCCGTCCTCGGCCAGCCCGCGCTGCTCGTGGCCCCGCAGGACGGAGCGTCCTCGCTGCTCAACGCGGCCGCGGCGCCCATCGCGCTGACCGCCGCCGCCGGCGCCGTGCTCGCGCTGATCGGGCTCGTCCTGATCGTCGTGTCGCTCAAGCCCGGCCGCCGCGGCCGTCGCGCCGTCAGCACCGATCGTACCGCGGCGATCGTCGACGACCGCGTCATCGCGCAGGCCGTCGCCCGCACCGCCGGCTACGCCGGTGACGTCGACCCCGACAACGTGTCGGTGTCGGTCGGATCCCGCGTCGTCGACGTGACGGTCTCCCGCACCTCCGGCCGCAGCATCGACGTCACGCCGATCCGCGAGGCCGTCGACGCCGAGCTCGCCACGTTCGACTGCACCCCGCGCCTGCGCTCCAAGGTGCGCCTGTCCGAGAAGGGAACGGTCCGCTGATGACCACCACGAACCGATTCCTCAACCGGCTGCTCCTGTTCGTCGTGGGCCTCGTCCTCCTCCTCGCCGGCGGCGCCGTCGCGGTGGGGTCGCTGCTCCCGCAGGTGCAGGAGAACGTGTCCACCGCCGCGCAGGACGCGGCCGACCCCACGAGCCAGGCCCTCTCGGGCGGCACCCCGTGGATCCTCTGGGCCATCGCGGTCGTCGCGCTCGTCCTCATCCTGCTGCTGGTGCGCTTCATCGTGCGCCAGGGCCGCGGCCGCACCTCCACGCTGCTGCGCGTCGGCTCGGGAGAGGGAGCGGGGACGCCCACGGGCGGCTCCGTCACCATCGACGCGAAGGTCGCCGAGCAGGTCCTCGAGGAGGCCCTGTCGCAGGAGCCGTCCATCGTCGCGGTCGACGTAACCGCGTTCGAGATCAAGCACCAGAAGGTGCTGCGCGTCACCGCGCACACCCGCCGCGGCGCCTCGCCCGCCCGCACCCGGCAGACGGTCGACCAGGCCGTCCGCCAGTGGGACGCCCTCCTCGGCGAGGAGACGCCCGTCGTCATCCAGATCGTCAGCGGTCTGCGGACGAAGATGAGCGGCACCGCCCGCGTGCAGTAGCCGCCGGCACCACCGTCCGGCCCTCCCGATCGGGAGGGCCGGAGAGCCCCGCTCAGGCGGGATGGAAGTCTTTCTGAAGGAGCACCCCATGTCCGATCCGATGGAGCCCGGCACCGTCGAGCGCATCCGCACCGATGAGCAGCCGACCCCGAACCAGCAGAGCCGGCGCGAGTCCGCCCGCCGCGACGGGAAGCCGTCCGAGCCCGAGTCGACCGAGAGCCGGGTCGCGACCGCCGCCGGCGAGAGCGCCCAGCGCGTGTCCGGCGTCCACCACCTCGGCGGAGCCGTCGCCCGCGGCCTCGACCGCGCCTCCCGCCGCGTGCTGGGCACCAGCACCGTCCCCGGAGTCACGGTCTCGAAGGCCGACGGCGTCACCACCGTCGACATCGACCTCGTCGTCGAGTACCCCCACCCCGTCCGCGAGGTCCTGGACGCCGTGCGCGATCAGGTGCAGCGCGTGGCGGAGCCGGTCGCCGGCGGCCACGTCGTCGTCAACGTCGAGGCGACCGACGTCCACGGCCCGTTCGACCCGATCGAGAAGCCGGAGGAGGACAAGGAGCCGCTCGTCGACACCGCCAAGCGCGCCGCGTCCGACGCCCGCGACTCCGCCAAGGAGGCCGCCGGGAACGCTCGCGACGCCGTCTCCGGTGCCGTCGACTCCGCCCGCGGACGTCTGGCGGACGCCGCCGACGACGCCGCTGACGCGATGGACCGTGCGGCCGACGAGCGCGACGAGCGCGCAGCCGCCCAGAAGACGGCCGACGACGAGCGCGCCGCCGAGCGCGACGAGGACGACCCCCGCGTCGAGACGCACGCGGCTCCGGCCGTCGTCGAGACCGCGGAGTTCGTGGTCCGCGTCCAGGTCGAGCCGGTGGACGACGACGGCGACCCCCGCACCGCGACCGTCGAGGTCGCTCCGGCGGAGGAGTCCGAGCACGTCGAGCGCGACGAGGCCGCGGCCGATCGCGACGCCGCGTCCGACGACGCCGACGCCCACCGCTCCGAGGACGACCGCGCGTCGTCCGCCGCCGGTCGGGAGTAGTCCCGTGCGCACCCGCTCGTACGGCGCGCGACGCAAGCCGCGCGCGGCCTGGATCGCGCTCGGCACGGGCGTCGTGCTCTCGTTCGTGGTCGTCGTCGCCGTGCTGCTGCCCGTCCTCGGGCTGATCGGCGCGGCCGACGGCACCACGGCCGGGGCGCTCGACGTCCCGGTCGGCGCGATCGTCCTCTCGATCGTCCTCAGCTACGCGGTCGGCCTGGCCTGCCTCGCGGTCGCGTTCCTCTCCCGCAACGCGGCCCTCGCCTGGGTCGCCGCGGTGGCCGCCGTGATCGCGACGCTCATCGGCTCGATCTGGCCGCTCGTCGCGACCGGATTCGCCAGCGTCGACCAGGCGAAGGACGTCATCCCCTTCATCCAGGACCTGATCGCCCGGGTCCGGGGGTAGCGTCGGGGCGATGAGCTCCGACTACCTCCGCGCCTACGACGACCAGCTCCGCTCCGACGCCGAGACCCCGAGCGCCGTCTCCGTGACGCGCGAGGGGCCTCTGCGTCTGGTGACCTTCGCCGGAGGACGCGGATTCGTCACCTACCGCGACCTCGCCGGCGCCTCCTCCGCGGAGATCGCCCGCCTGGTCGCCGCGGCCTGCGCGCACTTCGACGCCGATTTCGGCATCACCCGCGTCGAGTGGAAGACCCGCGGCCACGACGAGGCCCCCGGCCTGCACGACGCGCTCGTCGCGAACGGCTTCGCGCCGGACGAGGCCGAGTCGATCATGATCGGCCCGGTCGAGGCGCTGCTCTCGGACCGGCCGGTCCCGGAGGGGGTCGTGCTGCGGCGGGTCGTCGACGAGCCGGACGTCCGCGCGTTCAGCGCCATGATCGACGCCGCCTTCGAGGAGGAGGTCGACGTGTCGATCGCCGATTCGCTCGTCGCCCGCCTGGCGCGCGGCGACGGCATGGAGCTGTGGGTCGCCGAGGTCGACGGGCGGATGGCGTCCGGCGGCCGGCTCGAGCCCGTCCCGGGCACCGCCTTCGCCGGCATCTGGGGCGGAGCGACGCTGCCGGAGTACCGCGGACGCGGGCTCTACGGCCTGGTCACGGCCGCCCGCGCCGCCTCCGCACAGGCACTCGGGAAGACCCTCGTGCACAGCGACTCGACCGAGTACTCGCGGCCCATCCTGGAGCGCGCGGGCCTGGTCCGGGTGTCGACGACGACTCCGTACCGACGGCGGCGTCCGTAGTCCGCTTCTCCGGGCGTGCGCGGGGATCTCGAGACGCGCGCGGTGCGCGCTACTCGATCAGCATGTCGGGGACTTCTGCTGGTCGAGTAGCCCGAAGCGGCGTATCGAGACCTGCCCGTTCGTGCGTGGAGATCTCGATACGCGCGCTGCTCCGATCAGCTCGGGGACGTGATCTCGAGCGCGATGTTGTCGGGGTCGCGGAACTCGAGGAGGCTCATGCCGCCGGCGTCCTTGATCGGCTCGTGGGCGATGCCGAGGTCGTCGAGCACGGCCGCGGCGGCCTTCAGCGCGTCGAGGTCGGGAACGGTGAAGCTGACGTGGTCGAGCCCGACCCGGTCCTCGTCGAAGCGGTCGTCGCCGGGCGCGACGGGGCGCAGGCCGAGCAGTCCGCCCGGGAACTGGTAGATCACCCCGCCGAACACGAACGCCAGCTGCTCCTTCTCCTCCGGCGACGCGTCGGCCGGCGGCGCCTCGAAGGCGACGTCGAAGCCGAAGACGGAGTCGTAGAAGGGGCGCGAGACGGCGATGTCGCGGACGGTGAGTCGGACGTGGTTGTAGTCGACAGCGGGGATCGGCACAGGGGTTCCTCTCGGCGGGGCGGGCGGAGTGCCCGTCTCCAGTGGTTCGGAGGCGGCGGGCCGCCGGTTCGGGGCTGGCGCCGCCTCCGAGGATCGGGTAGCGCGTCAGTCCAGCTCGGTCGGGCGCGCCGGCTCGGCCAGCAGGGCGCGCGCCGCCATCCCGATCACCGCGCTGTAGGTGGGGTAGGCGAAGCGGACGTTCGCGAGGGTCGCGAGGTCGACTCCGGCCGCCATCGCCGTGGTCACCGACTGCACGACCTCGATCGCGTTCTCGCCGACCGCGTGCGCGCCGAGCAGCAGCTCGCGGCGCCGGTCGGCGATCAGCGTGAGGAACCCGTTCTCGCGGTCGTCGATGACGGCGCGGTCCAAATTGGAGAACGGCACCGAGGCGACGACGCACTGCGGGTCGCGCTCGCGGGCCTGCTCCTGCGTGAAGCCGACGCCCGCGTAGTCCGGGTCCGTGAATCCGCCCGCGGGCAGGAGGAACTGGGGCGTGCGCCGGTTCGCGCCGAGCACCGCGTTCTCGGCGGCGGCCTCCGCCTCGAACTGCGCCGCCTGGACGAGCATGTCGCGCCCGTTCGCGTCGCCGACCGCGAAGATGTGCGGCACCACGGTGCGGAAGTACTGATCGGCGGGGATCGCCGAGCGGACGACCTCGATGCCCGCGTTCTCGAGTCCGAGGTCCTCGACGTCGGCGGGCCAGCCGGTGGCCATGATCACCACGTCGACCTCGGCCGTGCGGTCCTCGCCGCCCTCGCGCCACGCGATCGCGAGCGAGCCGTCGTCCTGCCGCTCGATGCCCGACACCGTCTCGATCCCGGTGCGGACGCGGACGCCCTGGCGCTCGAAGGCGGCGCCGACGTGCTCGGAGATGCTGGAGTCGGAGGTCATCAGGATCCGCGGGGCGACGTCGAGGAGCGTCACCTCCGAGCCGAAGGCGTTGAAGACGGTGACGAGCTGGGCGCCCGTGTTGCCGCCGCCGATCACGGCGACGCGGCGCGGCAGCTCGGTCAGCCCGAGCACGTCCTCCGGCACGGTCGCGAGCTCGGCGCCCGGGATCGGCAGCCGCCGCGAGTGCCCGCCGACGCAGACCATGATCGAGCGCGCGCGGATCCGCCGCCCGCTGTCGAGCACGAGGGTGCTCTCGTCGACGAAGCGGGCGCGGCCCTCGTGGATCAGGTCGACCCCCGCCTCCTCGAACCGCTGCGCCTCGCGCTTGATCGAGCGCACCAGGTCGACGCGCTCGTGCACGTGGCGCACGGTCGCGGCCCAGTCGAGGACGGGAGTGCCGATCTCGATCCCGTAGTCGCCGGCGGAGCGGGTCTCGCGCATCATCCGCGCCGTCTTCGCCAGGACGCGGGTGGGCACGCATCCGGTGTTGACGCAGGTGCCGCCGACGCGCGCGGCCTCGAGCACGACGACGCGCGCTCCCAGCTCCGCGGCGCGGAGGGCGGCGGCCGTCCCCGCGGGTCCTGCGCCGATGACGGCGACGTCGTACTCGGCCTGCTCGGGAGTGCTGTCGGGCACGGGGACCTCCGGTTCTGGGTGTGCTCCGATCCTGCCGCTCCGCGCCCCGCTGCACCCGGCCTTGACAGCCCGCCCGCGGACCGGCGTCGCGGGCGTCCCGACGCTGAACATCGGCCGAGGACGGTTGCCCGGCGGGCGCCCGGCACGGTGGGATGACCGGGTGGGCTGCGGCGGGGGACTCGGGCGGAAGGCGCTCCGATGAGCGCCCGCACCTTCGGGGTGGAGGAGGAGTACCTCCTCGTCGACGCCGGCACGTTCCTCCCGACGCCCGCGGCGCCGCTGCTGCTCGGCTCCGTCCGCGGCTCCGCGGCGGTCGCCCTGGCCGCCGAGCTCAAGGCGGAGCAGATCGAGGCGGTCGGCGCTCCCGCCCGCACGCACGACGCGCTGCTGGCCGGACTGCGCGAGGGCCGCCGCCTGGCCGACGACTCCGCCCGCGAGGTCGGTGCCCGCGCCGTCGCGGTCGCGACCAGCCCCGCCGCGTTCGAGCCGCACCTCTCGGCCGACGAGCGCTACGACCGGATGGCCGAGCGCTTCGGCCTCGTCGCCCGCGAGCAGTTCACCTGCGGCCTGCACGTCCATGTCGGGATCGGGTCGCCGGAGGAGGGGATCGCGGTCCTCGACCGGCTGCGCGGCTGGCTGCCCGCCCTCCTCGCCCTGAGCACCAACTCCCCGCTGAGCGCCGGTGTCGACACCGGGTTCGCCAGCTGGCGCTACCAGTCGTGGGGGCGCTGGCCCACCGCCGGCCCGGTCGGCATCTGGGGCGACGTCGAGCAGTACCGGAGCGTCGTCGCCTCCCTCACCTCCTGCGGCGTGCTGCTGGACGAGGGCATGCTCTACTTCGACGCCCGTCTCTCCCGTGCGCACCCGACCGTCGAGGTGCGCATCGCCGACGTCCCGCTGCACGCCGAGGACTCGGCGCTGATCGCCGTCCTGATCCGGGCGCTCGCCGAGACGGCCGTGCGCGACGCGGGCGCCGGGGTCCCGCCCGTGCCGCTGCCGACTCCGGTGATCGCCGTCTCCTCCTGGCTGGCGAGCCGCCACGGCACGACCGGCGACCTCATCGATCCGGTCGACGGCTGCCCGGCCCCCGCCTCCGCGGTGCTGGCGCGCCTGCTCGACCACGCGGGTCGGGCGCTGGCGGAGTCGGGCGACGGGGAGGTCGCGGCGTGCGGCGTCGAGCGGGTCCTGGCGCGGGGCACGGGCGCCGAGCGGCAGCGCGCGGTGTGGGAGCGGACGGCGTCCGCGGCCCAGGTGATCGCGGACGCGGCGGAGGCGACGCGCGCCTAGCGGCTCGCTGGTCGCGGGCTCACGGCTCGCTGGTCGCGGGGTCCGGTGACCCGGACTCCACCGATCCGGACTCCGCCGTTCCGGACTCCACCGATCCGGACTCCGCCGCCTCGGGCTGCGGCGACTCCGGCACCAGCTGGTAGCCGCCCTCGATCGTCCCGTCCGGGCGGAGCAGGATCTGCGTGTACACCGGGGCGCCGCTGCGGAGCGTCGTGCCGCTGACCCGGAGGGGCTCCCCGGCGAAGAACGCCTCCGAGCCGGTGCAGCCGGCGAAGAAGGACGCGTCCGGGCGCTGCACGGCGAGGCAGACCGTGGTGCCGTTCGGCTCGGTGATCAGCAGGCGGTCGTTCTCGGCGGTGTCGAACCCGGAGCCGTAGACCGTGGCCTCCCCGGCGAGCAGGGCGAGACCCGGCGGGACGTCGGTGGTCGGCTCCCAGCCCTCGACGAGCGCGGCGAAGCGGTCGGCGGGATCCGCGGAGGGAGCGCCGCGGGCGAGGTAGGGCGTGACAGCCGCGGGCGGCAGCCCGGGCGCCCGTAAGTTTGAATCACGGTAAGCGGCCTCCGATATCA